>NZ_JBQWIE010000053.1:0-19302 GCF_056745525.1 Parasediminibacterium sp. HNIBRBA5674
AAGGATGATGTGTATATTAAACGATAAGTTCTTAGAAAATATACTCTTTAAAGAAATTTAGATGCGTTTGCCCTGACATTACCCCTGGCTCTAGAGCCGATTTATTAAGAAAAGCTTATTTAGACACTGATAAAAATAATTACAAATATGCTTATAACGAAAATCGTATTTGGATTATGGCGCACCGTGGCAACTGGAACGAGAGTTATCCCGAAAGTGGCATGGGTGCCTATCAACGTGCCGTAACTAATAAGTTTGAAATACTAGAACTAGATGTACGTTTTTCTTCACCTTACAAAGTGGTGAATGGTGTACAAACTGCTGATGCCAATGGTGACCAAAGAGAAGTAATACTACAACATGATAAAAGTGACAAACGACTACCAGATGGTATTTCGTTGTTTCAATTCGACCCTTCAATTACTTTCACAGATGCTGCAAAAACTAAAGCAAAGAAAAATAAATACGGGTTACAATTTGTGCAATTAGATAAAATTGTACCCTACCGTGCGGATAATATTAATTGTATAGTTGGTGCTAATGGGAACGAACCTACTTTATTGTACTTAGATGGTACCGTTAGCACACAAAAATTGGTACATTTTCCTAAAACGGCTTCTTGGGTTGCTGGTAGTGCTAATTACAATGCCATGCTGGCGCAGTTTTATACAATTGTAAAAGACAATATTTTACTAAACCACGACAAGCTAAAAGAAGCCGCCGACTTTCAAGATACTTACGATGTAATGAAAAATAATGGCTTGCTGGGCCAAAGTATATTTAAAGCTAAAAACTTAGCCATTGGTTTTGAAGATGTGTCTAAACTATTTGGGGGGCGAGATTTAAGTACCACCATGTTTACCCCAATATTTACTAAGTATGATTTTTTAGATATAAATGGGCAAGATAATGGGCAATGTACTGGATGTACCGAAGAGGCAAAATTTCAAAAAAAGAAAGCTATAGTAGATGATTTACTATTAGCCGAACAAGCAGGTAAAATACTAATACCAGCTTGTGAAACTGTGTACGAAACAGAAAATGACTGGTTAATGCAACTAGCTAACTATGTAGATAATGTAAAGAAAAAACGTGTGGTACAGTTTGGGGTAATTATAGAAAACAAGCAAGGTGTATGGTCTGGCAATAGTAATTTATGGGACTATCCCGTAGGCAACTTGCAAAATTATTGGAGCTGGTTATATAATAACCCAACTACTAAATACATAAACCCAAGCATTTACGTAGGCGATAAAGCTTCTGAATTTAGAGCCTACCTAAACTCTTTAGGATATAACCAAGACCCCAACCAAACCATTGTTATTAAACCATAACTAGTTATCATGAAATGCCCGTCAGCTTACGCATACTAATGAAGACGACTATTGGCATTCCTTGTGACAAAATATTAGCCGCAAAGGCGGCGCACTAAAAAAAATATACATGAAAAAAATAGTATTACTTTTATTAGTTACACTTTGTAGCAGCTATTTAATAAAAGCGCAAACGCAACAAATACCTGATTCGGTATCACTATTATTTACTGCACAAATAACAGATGTAACCGCTGGCTCACCAGTAGATATTAATACGTATATTGACTATACAAATCATACCACTAATTTCAGTAACATCTCGTCATTATTTCATTTTGCATATACGTCACTTTATAAAAATTCAGTGGCTTATCAAGCGCTTCCTAATAGCGAGGTAGTGGATTTGACTATTGGCTATGAAAAACAAGGCGGCTTGTTATTGGTTGTTTTTGTAACTAAAGAAGGAAAAGAATATCCCTACCCATTATATAACAATAAAACTCGGTTAATAAACGGTAAGAATACACTACGATTTGAAATAAAACAAGGTTTAATTTGGATTACTACCAACAGTTCTACTACAGATAATGATTATAATAATCATCTTACTGTAGATAAAAGCTATTTTGCAGGTGAAGGTGGCTTGTGGTTAAATAACATGAATTTATTCAAACAAGAATTTTTTGTTTCGGATGTTTTCAATCAAATTAATACATATGAACCACATATTTTCCCGAACTCACGTCTATTATCAAACGTACCAGACGAAGAATATTATGAGTATGGATACGATGATGACAATACCTCGCAACCAAGCCAAATGGGCAATGGACTAAATTTTGATGGTAGTAATGATTATGTGTCAATTCCTGCATCAACTGTATTTAGCTACGGTACAGGTGATTTTACAATAGAATCATGGGTTAAATTTACTGCTAATAGTGGCAACAAAGTGGTAGTAGGTCGATTTAATGGGAGTGGGAATAATTATTGGTTAGGTGTTAATGGTAATAAAGCACAGTTTTCAATAAGCGGTGTGGGTGTTACAGGTGCTACTTCAATTAATGACAATAGCTGGCATCATATAGCTGGGGTAAGAAGTGCGGGAAGAATATATATATATGTTGATGGTGTATTAGATGCAACAAGTGTTGCTAATACCAACGGAGCAAGCCTTGGCGGTGCTTTGAATATAGGTGCTTTTAATAGTGGGTACAATTTTAATGGCTCAATAGATGAAGTAAGAATTTGGAACACTGGAAGATCTCAGTTGGACATACAAGATAATATGGCCTATGAACTGTTTGGTAATGAAACAGGTTTAGTTGCATATTACAATTGTAACCAAGGGGTTGCTTGTGGTACAAATGCGGGTATTTCAACTTTGCCCGATATTACTACTGGTGCCAACAATGGCACACTTAATAATTTTGGTTTAGCAAGCACTATAAGTAACTGGGTGCCTGGTGTTACACCCATTTCTACACTAAGTTTATGTGTAGGGGAAGCTACCAATATGAATAATGATATAACTGGTGGCGAATGGTCTAGCTCCGATCCTAATGTAGCCTCAATAGATGCTACTACGGGTAAAGTAAAAGCTATGGCTGCTGGCAGTGTAAATTTTACTTATACCTACCCAAACGGTAATGGCTGCTCATCTACAGCAATAACTATTGTTACTGTAAATGCATTGCCAACTATTGCCAATATTTCTGGTAATACAAGTATTTGCGCTATAGGTGGCACCACACAACTTACAAATACTACATCTGGTGGTATTTGGGTGAGTAATAATTATAGTATAGCCACTATTTCTAATGCTGGGTTGGTTGCCGCAACTAATAATGGAGTGGCTAACATTAATTATCGTTTTACAGATGCCAATGGCTGCACTAGCACCGTAAGTGCTAACATAACAGTATACCCTGCATTAAATCCAAAATTTAGCGTTTCAAACCCTTCACTCTTTTCTTTTAGAACAAGGGCTAAACAGTCTAGCACCGTTAATGGCATTAGTGAAAACGTTAATTATCAATGGTATTACAATAATAATGATTGCTATATTCCACAATATGGTATTAGTTGTAAATCTTATGGTAATGAAGCATCTCGAACGTGGGATTGGCCAGCTTATATAAGTAGGAATGTAGGGTTAAAAGTTAATTATAGTAGTGGTGCTTGCCCCGCAACTTTTAATACTGGTAGTAGTAGTGGAAACATCCATCTTTTAGATGTTCCTACAATAACTGCTTCGGCATCCAGTATCTGCAAAGGGGCTGCTGTTACTTTAAGTACCAGTTTGGATACTAATTATCTTTATTTCTGGACTACTGATATTAATGGCAAAAAACCAGTAGGTGACGATTCTACAGGCTATGGCAATAGTATTACCATTTACCCAGATACTACCGCAACATATTATGTAACAGTGGTTGATTCGGATGGGCATTATACTACTTCTGGCGGTGTTATAGTAACAGTAAATAATTCACTTGATAAGGCGCTTGGCTTGCCCTACGCCATCATCTGGTGCTTATAGCTTACGATTATTAAGTAGTACCTACTCTGGCAAGGCCATTAATGTGGTAAGAGCTAGTGATAATGCAACCCAAGATATTGGCTTTACAAGTAATGGTGACTTAGATACCCTCTCTTTAAAAAGCTTTATTGGCAACAGCAGTGGTTATGTGGCTATTTGGTACGACCAAAGTGGCATGAACAATAATGCCATACAAACCACCAATAGCGCAAGACCAAGAATTGTGAATGCTGGTGTAATAGATAGGGTGAATGGCAAGCCTGCCATCACGTTTCAAAGTACGGTGCAGTATTTCTTAAATAATATTGCAACAACCATTCAAACGGTAAATGCAGTAAGAAACTTAGTGAATTCTACCTGGCAATATTTATTCTCAGCACCTTCATTAAGTGATTTTTCAGTGAGATCTAGTTCATCTGGAAACCTTCAATATCTCACCTCGAATCGTAATGATTGGGCAGTGAATACTGGTACACCCCAAGCATGTGGGTAAACGGTACACAAACATTAACCGGTACAGCATCGTTACATACAATTACAGCAATGTCAGCATCCGCAATTGCCAATACTTCATTCTCTATAAGTTCTACTTTTAGAAGTAGGGGCATGTCTGGTGGTAATGCAGTTTCCGAGATGACCCTATTTCCTACTGCAATTTCTACCACAAATAGAGTACAATTAGAAACAAACCAATCTAATTATTATGTTTGTTCTGCAACTATTAGCACAAGTACATCTACCACCTTCTGCCAAGGTGGCTCGGTAACACTTACGGCAAGTGTAGGTAGTAGTTATTTATGGAGTAATGGAGCTACTAGTCAATCTATCAATGTATCTACTAGTGGTAATTATTCAGTTACAGTTACTAATGCGAGTGGCTGTAGTGCTACTTCTGCTGCAACGACTGTTACCGTGAATGCTTTACCTACGATTGCCGCAATTTCTGGTTCAAATACAGTTATTTTAAATAATACAACCACATTAGCTAATGTAACAACAGGTGGGGTATGGAGTAGTTCAAATAATGGTATTGCTGCTGTGAATAGTAATACAGGAGTGGTAACAGGTATGTCTATAGGTAGTACAACTATCACTTATACCGTTACTAACGCAAGTGGTTGCATAGCAAGTGCTTCCACTCAAATTACTACCACATTGCCAGCACTTGCTGCAGGTATTGTAAATGGTCACAACTATATTTTGATAAATAAGGCATCAGGTTTGGCGCTTGAAATTCAAGGAAGTAGTGTAGATAATGGTGCACAAGCCTATCAGAATATTGAAACAGATACTAGAAACCAAGTTTGGACTATAAATACGGTTGGTGGTACAAGCTCTAATTTTACCATTACCAATTTAAATAGTAACTATACTTTGGATGCTTTAGGTTTCAACACCGCAGCAGGAAGTTCAATTGGGCAGTGGCCTATTAATGGGTTAGCTAATCAAGATTGGAACATTGTACCAGACGGAAGTGGCTACTTTTATTTATATAACGGCTATAGTGGTTTGGTATTAGACAATCCGAGTAGCAGGAATATTCCCCAAAATTTATGGCAATACACTTTTAATGGATCGGATGCCCAAAAATGGGGTTTTAAAGACCTTACTAGTATTACGGCAGCACCATTAGTTGCATCAATTACAGGCATCAGTAGTGTGTGTTCAGGTACTACAACCACTTTATCCAATGCTATACCTAACGGTGTTTGGTCTAGTTCAAACAATGGAGTTGCAATAGTAAGTAATTCAGGGTTGGTGACAGGGGTTTCCAGTGGCACGGCTACTATAAGCTATACGGTTACTAATGCCAATAACGCATCTACAACTGCTTCAATGGCATTTACAGTAAATGCTTTACCTACGGCTACTATTACAGCAAGTGGGCCTACCACGTTCTGCCAAGGCGGCTCAGTAACCCTTACGGCAAGTGCTGGTAGTAGTTATAGTTGGAACACTGGTGCTACCAGTCAATCCATCAATATAACTAATGGTGGTAACTATTCAGTTACGGTTACTAATGGCAGTGGCTGTAGTGCTACTTCTGCTGCAACAACTGTTACTGTGAATGCTTTACCTACGGCTTCTATCTCTACAAGCGGTGCTACTACCTTCTGCCAAGGTGGTTCGGTAACGCTCACAGCAAGTGCTGGTAGTAGTTATTTATGGAGTAATGGTGCTACTAGTCAATCTATCAATGTATCTACTAGTGGTAACTACTCTGTTACAGTTACCAATGCGAGTGGCTGTAGTGCTACTTCCGCTGCAACAACTGTTACTGTGAATGCTTTACCTACGGCATCAATTACAACAAGCGGTGCTACTACCTTCTGCCAAGGTGGTTCGGTAACGTTTACTGCAAGTGCAGGTAGTAGTTATTTATGGAGTAATAGCGCTACTAGTCAATCTATCAATGTATCTACTAGTGGTAACTACTCTGTTACAGTTACCAATGCGAGTGGCTGTAGTGCAAATTCTGCTGCAACAACTGTTACGGTGAATGCTTTACCTACGGCATCAATTACAACAAGCGGTGCTACTACCTTTTGCCAAGGTGGCTCAGTAACGCTTACCGCAAGTGCAGGTAGTAGTTATTTATGGAGTAATGGAGCTACTAGTCAATCTATTAATGTATCTACTAGTGGTAACTACTCTGTTACAGTTACTAATGCTAGCGGCTGTAGTGCTACTTCTGCTGCAACAACTGTTACTATTTTAGCAACAGTAACTGCTAATACGAGTAATGCCTTAAATTTTGATGGTATTGATGATTATGCAAATCTTGGTACATCTTCAGTATTTAACATCGCAAGCAATATTACAGTCGAGGCTTGGGTTAAAGTAAATACGTTCGATAAAAGTTGGCAAGCTATTGTAACCAAGGGCGATAATAGTTGGCGTATTCAGCGAAATGGCGGTGGCAATTCGGTAGAATTTGCAACTTCGGGCGTATCACCTTATACACTAGGTGGTTCAAAAAATATTAATGATGGGCAATGGCACCACATTGCAGGTGTGTACGATGGTAGTTATAAATATATTTACATAGATGGTAATCTGGATGCTTCTGTAAGTGCCACTGGTAGTATAGCGGTATCTGGCGCATCAGTATATTTAGGAGCCAATGCCGAACAAGCTAATAGAAATTTTAACGGTACAATGGATGAAATACGTATTTGGAACACTGCACGTACGCAAGCACAAATACAAGAAGCCATGAATGCTGAGTTGGTAGGTAATGAAGCTGGCTTGGTAGCTAATTACAATTTTAATCAGAATTATGAGCAATGCTATGGTTGTACTACACTAAAAGATAAAACAAGTAATGCCAATGGCACATTAACCAATTTTGCTTTATCGGGTAGTACCTCAAATTGGGTGTCTGGTATTGTACCAATTACATCAGCTAGTTTTTGCCCTAATGGCATTATTCAACTAAACAATGCATTTTCAGGCGGTGTATGGTCAAGTTCAAATACAAATATTGCCACAGTGGATGCAAATGGTTTGGTATTGATACCAAATGCAGGTACAGCTACCATCACTTATACAGCTACCAATAATAATGGTTGCACTAGTAGTGCATCAACGCTTGTTACAGTTTATGGCCCACCTCGTGCACAAGTTTCTACACTAAGGTCTACAATTTGTTATGGTAGTTCAACCAATTTGTATGCTAATCAAGCAACAGGGTATACTTACAAGTGGTCTACCTCGCCAGATGGTAGCAGTATTGGTACTACAGCAACCCTTACTGTAAGCCCTACGGTTACTACCACCTACTACCTAACAGTTACTTATACAACTCCAACAAATAATACAGGTGGTGCTTGTACATACTCTACAACTTCAAGCCCAGTAACTATTACGGTAGTAAACCCAACTGTTGCTAGCAATGCGGGTAATGCCTTAAACTTTGATGGAAGTAATGATTACATCAACATTACACGCAGCATTCAAGATGATTTTTCTATTGAATTTTGGATGAAAACTACCCAAACGGGTATCAATGCATCTGGCAACCAATGGTATATGGGTAATGGAATAGTAGATGCCGAAGTTGCAGGCGCTAAAAATGATTTTGGTTTATCGTTAATAGGTAGCAAACTGGCGTTTGGAGTGGGTAATCCAGATAAAACGATATTCTCAACCAGCAATGTAAACACAGGCAGTTGGGTTCATGTGGCTGCCACAAGATCTAAAACTACAGGCTTAATGCAATTATTTATCAATGGAAACTTAGAAGCCTAGTTTACCAGCAGCAATAAGAATAGCTTAACCGAACCTGCTAATATTGCTTTGGGTAGGTTGCAAACAGGTATTCAATACTTTAATGGTAGTTTAGATGACATACGATTATGGAATACGGTACGCACACAGGCTCAAATACAAGCTTCTATGAACGCTGAATTAGTGGGTACAGAATCTGGCTTAATGGCTTATTATAACTGTAATCAAGGTACGGCTAATATTAGCAATACTGGCATTAATTCGTTAATAGATAAAACAAGCTACGCTAGAAACGGCACACTTACCAATTTCACATTAACTGGTACTACCTCTAATTGGGTGGCTGGTAAAGCTGCCACTACTTCTGTTTATTTAAACATTGGCGATAAAGCACAGCTAAATAATGCCGATGCACCAGGTGAGTGGAATAGTAGTAATTGGAGCGTTGCGCAAGTTGATTTTAGTACTGGTTTAATAACTGCCGTTAGTGCAGGTACTGCAACTATTGCATATACTGCTTATGATGCTAATAGTTGCTATCCTAGTACTTACACTAATGTAACTGTATACAGTGGGGCACAGCATTTTAAATCTTCTATAAGTGATACCATTGCTAGTGTTCAAGACGCCACTTCTACCATCTACATCTTCCCTAACCCCGCACACGATAAAGTAACCGTGCAGTTAGCAGCGGGTATGGAAAAAGCAACGGTAACTGTTATTAGTGCTTTAGGTACTGCGGTGGCAACAGATAATAATACGGGTTTACAACGGGTAATTAATTTGTTTGGCAAGCCAAGTGGTACTTACCTAGTAAGGGTTACTACCAAAGATGGCACAAGCACCACGCAAAAATTAATTATTCAGTAATTATAAAACATTACTGAAACTAATGCAATAGGGTTGCCAATCCGCTAATAGTTGGCAACCTCTTTAAAAAAACTGTCGTCATACACAGTGTTTGTTTTTAGCTTCAAAAGGCTGCCTGTACAGGCGGCCTTTTGTGTTAAATAACTAAGCTAAAAACAGTTTGTCAAAATAAGTTTGTCAAAAAATATAAATTTGACAAAAAATATTTGACAATATAATATTTTTAGTTATGAGCGATAGCGCTTTAATTAACTCGGTTACCGAGAAATTAGGTATTAATAAGTTCGCTTTGGCTACCTTATTAGGTGTAGACAATAGTGTACTTACCCGTATAGTTGCAGGAACAAGGCAGTTACCTTTAAAAGCTACAGCAGCAATGGCATGGATGCATATAATTATTACTCAGTTGCCATCTGTTGCAGCACCACAACCTACTCAAGAAGCATTAAACAATTATCAGCAACAAGCAGCTTGGTGCTTAGCAAGGTTAAAACCTTTGCAAAAGCAATTGCTAAAAATGCAAACCCATTATAAGCAAGCGAGTAATATGCAAGCTTTTTTAAAAAGTTATACAGGCCTTAACCCTTCTACAACACCCAAACAACAACGATGGCTTGATGAACAAGCCTACCAAGCTCAACAAAAAATAGAAAAAAATGGCTGGCAAGCACAACAACAAGTACTTTTAAAAATGGTATTACTACAAGCAGAGGCTACTTTTTATCGCAATCAAGAACAATAGGTATTTTAAAAAATCTTACAGCGAATAGTGGCTTGCAAAATTGACTTTCATTTTTGTTAAGGCTAACGGTCTTACTCCCTCCATATCATATTTTCTCTCTGTGTTTCAGAGCCTCTATGAAAGAACATCATCTGGGTTCAGTTCTCTCTGTGTTTCAGTGTATCAGTATCAAAACATCCTGACAATCTTGACCATCAGCGTTCTATACTTTCTCAGTGGCCACTGCATTATTGTTACTAAATTGTTAACGATAGGTATTCCAACACCAACTGTCGTATAGGTGAATAAATAATTACCTGCAACCATGCGTCAGCTATTTTTACTCGTATTTGTTTCGGTTTTCTTTTTTCTATCTGCAAGTGCCCAAATAACGATATCTGGGGTTATAAAAACTGAGAACGATGAAACCATTTCTTCAGCCACAGTGGTATTAACAGACAGTGCAGGTAATTACAACCAAACTACTACTAGCAACGCACTTGGTGTATTTGCATTTACCGACGTACCTTTCGGCGGTCCCTACAAGCTCAATTTCAGTTCTATTGGGTTTGATGATAAAGCACAAACGGGTATTTATTTAACCAGCCAAAACCCCAAAATATCGCTATTAATACGCTTACAAGAAGCTGCTGCAGCGGTAGATGAAGTGGTGGTGGTGGCTTATGGTACACAAAAACAAAAAGAAATTACAGGTGCTATTGCCAAAATAACTACGGCAGATTTAGCAACGTCGCCAGTTACGTCTATAGACCAGTTTATAGCTGGCAAAGCACCAGGTGTACAGGTTACGCAAAGTTCTGGTGCACCTGGTACTAATGCTAATTTTAGGGTACGCGGGGTAGGGTCTATAACGGCCAATACGCAGCCCTTGATAGTAATAGATGGTTTTCCGCAAATTTATGGCAGCAACCTAAGTGCAGTTAATTTGGGTGATATAGAATCTATCGAAATTTTAAAAGATGCCTATGCCACAGCTATTTATGGTTCTCGTGGGTCAAATGGTGTGGTGTTGCTTACCACTGGTAAAGGCAGTAAGGATGGCAAAACGAAAATTGTATTCAATACATCTATTGGTACACAAAGCCTTACCAAGCAGTTAGATTTAATGGATGCCTATCAAAAAGCAACCTTAACAAAAGATGCAGCAGATAATTATTGGATTTCCTTAAACCCAGCAGTAAACAAAGCCAGTGACCCAAATAGTGTTCGTAACTCGGCTGCACGTGTACCAGATTTTGCATTGCCATATGTAGCCAAGCAGCAAGGGCTTACCAATACCAATTGGCAAGATGAAATTTATAAAGATGCCACCATCGAAAACTACCAATTGGCCATTAGTGGCGGCACCGATAAATCGCAATTTTACCTATCGGGCAATTACTTAAACCAAAATGGCATTGTGGTAAATTCTAACTTTAAGCGCTATGCGTTACGGTTTAATTTCAACACAAAAATTACTGAAAAATTAAGAGTAGGCTTAAACTTGGCACCAGCCTTTACCAGTTTTTCAAGAGCTTCTCAAGGCTCTCACAAAAACGATGGGGTAATATTTAGTGCCATCCTAGCACACCCACATTTATCGCCATACGCTGCCGATGGCAGTATTGCCTTAAACCTTACACAGCAGTCGTTAGCCGATGGTAATGCACCTGTAGAAAACCCTTTGGCATTGGCAATATTTAACCAAAATAAAGCAGAGTTGGCAAGGATACAAGGCGGCCTATTTGCCGATTATGATGTGGCTAAAAACTTGACGTTCAGAACCTTCTTTGCTGGCGATTATTACACCACCCGTACCAATACTTTTCACCCAACATTTTTGGCAACATATGGTGTGGCTGCACCCACTATTGCTGTAGGCACTTCATCTACCCAGCGTACTTACAATTATTTGGCTGAAAATACATTAAACTATAAAAAATCCTTTGCTGGCAAGCACAATTTTAATGCAGTTGCTGGTTATACGTTTCAAAAAGAAGGTACAGAAACAAATACGCTAACTGCTAATAATTACCCCAATAATCAAGTAACTACATTAAACGCTGGTACGGTTACTACTGGTGGTTCTACCATTGAAGAGTGGGCTTTAATTTCTTATTTGGCAAGAGTAAATTACAATTACAAATCAAAATATTTATTGGGCGTTTCTGTGCGTGCCGATGGTTCTAGCCGTTTTGGGCCAGATAATCGTTGGGGTTATTTCCCTTCATTCTCTGCTGGCTGGCGGGTAAGTGAAGAGCCATTTTTAAAACAAAATACAACCATTACCGATTTAAAACTGAGGGCAAGTCTTGGCCGTACTGGTAATTTCTTTATCCCCAATTATGGCTTCTTGTCGTTATTGTCGTCTGCAAATTATCCATTGGCCAATACTGTAAATAATGGTTTAGCACCAAGCAGTTCTCCTAATGCTAATTTATCGTGGGAAAAAACGGATATGTTTAATGCTGGTATCGACTTTGGCATCTTTAAAAATCAACTAAAAATTACGGTTGATTATTACAATTCAAAAACAAAAGCCTTGCTGCTAAACGTGCCAGTACCAGCACAATCGGGCTATGCTACATCTTTCCAAAATATTGGTAGGGTACAAAACGAAGGCATCGAATTATCCATTACTAACACCCTAAAAATTGGTAAGATTATTTGGAATGCATCGGTAAATATTTCTAAAAATACGAACACAGTTTTAGAGTTAGGACCACAGCAAACTGAGCTTATTTCTAGCGGTACTAACATTTCTAAAATTGGTGGTGCATTGGGTGCTTTTTATGGCTATCAAATTTTAGGGGTGTTTAAAAATCAAAGCGATTTGGATAAAAACCCACACTTAAGCACCAGCAAAATAGGGGATTACAAGTATGCCGACAACAATGGTGATGGGGTTATTTCTGATAAGGACAGAGTGGTGCTTGGCAAATCTCAACCAGATTATATTTTTGGATTTTCTAGCAGTATTAACTACAAAAATTTCGAGTTTAGCTTTCTATTACAGGGTAGCTATGGCTACGAAATTTATAACCAATTAAAAGCATTTACCATTAATGCACAAGGGTTTAGTAATGGCACAAAGGATTTGTATAATGGATACTTTAAATCAGAAGCTGACCCTGGTACTGGCTATGCCGCACCCAATGTAAAACCACACGATAAGCTGTACGAAAATTCTAATTATGTAGTTGAGGATGGTTCGTTTGTACGATTGAGAAATGTGTCTCTATCATACTCTTTGCCAAAATCTATTACCAAGAAGAAGTTTAAGGCAATGGTATTTGTAGCTGGCAAAAATCTATTAACTATTACCAAGTACAGTGGCTACAACCCAGAGGTAAGTAACAATGGTGCAGACGCCCTTAGCCCAGGTATTGATTATGGTGTGTATCCAGTAGAAAAAAATATTTCATTTGGCACTAAAATTTCTTTTTAACATGAACAAACAACTCTTACTAATAGCAATTACGTTTTCACTTTTTAGTTGCACGAAACAATTGGATTTAAGTCCAGTATCGCAAGTAACGGCTGGCAATTATTATAAAACTACAGCCGATATGGAACAAGCCACCATCGCCTGTTACGATGCCTTGCAAGACAAAGGACAATACGGTCAAAATTTTTTATACTTGATGGAAGTTTGTAGCGATAATGCACGAACATCTAGCATTACAAATAGCGGTGGTATTTATGGCGACTTTGATTTGTTTCGTGTTACGGCGAACAATGCTGTGCTAGACCAAAGCTGGGCTGCTTGCTACTTAGGCATACAGCGTTGTAATATTTTGCTAAATAGAATTGGTAGTATACCAATGGTAGATTCTATTAAAAACAGCCGTATTGGCGAAGTAAAATTTATACGCGCATTAACTTACTTTAACATGGTGCGTATTTGGGGCGGTGTGCCATTGGTAACGCAAGAAACCACTAACCCATTCAACGAATTTGACCATGGTAGAGATGACGTTACAACGGTCTATAATCAAATAATTAAAGACCTTAACGAAGCTGCTAATGCTTTGCCAGCCATACAATTTGGAAGCAGTGTAGGCAGGGTTACAAAAGGGGCAGCACAGGCATTGCTGGGGAAGGTTTATCTCACTCAAAAAAATTATGCTGCTGCGGTTACTGTGCTGCAAAACCTTGTTGGTACTGCACCCTATCAATTGTTGCCAGTGTATGCCGATGTGTTTAAGATTGCCAACAAGAACAACAAGGAATCTATTTTTGAAGTACAATTTAAAAAAAGCAGCAATGGTGAGGGTAGTGCTTTTGCCAATTTATTTGCATCAGATGCCTCGCTGGTAAGTGGCATTGGTCAGGCATTAGGCGATGATGTACCTACTAAAGCATTTATAGATTCCTTTCAAGTAAATGATGGCAGGAAAGCTGCTATGATTGGTACTTCAAATGGCAAAAATTATTGTAAGAAATTTATAGATGCTTCACCTTCACAAAATTTGGATGGGGATAATAATTTCATCGTGCTACGTTATGCCGATGTACTACTCATGCTGGCAGAAGCGTTGAATGAACAGGGTTTTATAGCCAATGGCGATGCATTTACTTATATCAATTTAATTAGGGCACGAGCAGGTTTGCCAGCATTAACAGCCGCTACAACACCAGATAAAACAGCATTTAAAATAGCGATAGAAAAAGAAAGAAAATACGAATTGGCTTTTGAAAATCACCGTTGGTTTGATTTGGTAAGAACCGATAGAGCCATTACTGTAATGAACACAACTCCATCAGATAATGGACCTGTAACCATTGCTACCACTAACTTATTTTTTAAAATTCCACAAAGCCAAATTGATGTAAAGCCTGGGTTAATTGCTCAAAACCCATAATCATTTTATTGTAAAAATCTAATCACATTTATGAAGATATTACCCATAGTTATAGCTACTGCTTTGTCTATTTTGTTTATAAATAAGCCATTGCCAAAAACCAAAATAAGCCAAGCAACTAACCAACATATTGATACTTTATTTGGCTACTTAACTAAGCCAAGCGATAAGCATGTTCTAGTGGCAGCACATAGGGCAGACTGGCGAAACTTTCCTGAAAATTCATTAGAAGGGGTAATGAGTTGTGTGGCAATGGGAGTAGATATTGTAGAGATTGATGTGCAAAAAACCAAGGACGGGCAGCTTGTTATTATGCATGATAAAACAGTTGACAGAACCACTAACGGTACAGGCAAAGTAGCCGATTTAACCTTAGAAGATATTAAAAAGTTGAACCTAAAAAATGGCTACGCTTTTGTAACAAAATTCAAAGTGCCATTGCTAGAAGATGTGTTGCAGGCAGTAAAAGGCAAGGCATTTTTGTTTATTGATAAGGCTTATAAAAACATACCCGAAGCTTATAAAATAATTGAGAAAACAGGTACACAAAAAGAAGCCTTGTTTGAAGGTGTAGCCACATTGCAAGAACTAAAAACCGAGTACCCAGATTATGTAGGCAGAATAAAATATATGCCCCGTTTAAATGGTGATAAAAAGAATATTGAAACCCTTAACTACCTGAACGATTATGCCAATGCCAAAAGTTTAGTAGCCACATTTATCCTAAGTTATTCTAAAGAAAATTCGCCTGGTATTTATTATTCAAACGAGATACGGAAGAAAGATATTTCTGTGATGGCTAATGCACTTTGGCCAGAAACATCTGCAGAGCATGACGATGATATTTCTGCTTCAAACCCAGATGCTGGTTGGGGTTGGTTAATAAAACATGGGGCAAATATTATTTGTACAGATAGGCCACAACTACTCATCAATTACTTAAACAATCACCAACAACACAATTAGTTTTTTATGAAAAAACATCTATGCTCACTCATTATTTTATTATTCGTTGCGTTTATTTCAAAGGCAACAATTTACTATTCAGACCCTGCTGGTGGCAACTTTAATGCTACCATTTGGGCTACTACTTCTGCTGGCCCGTTTACCATTGCTGGCACTACCATTACCAGTGTAGATGATATTGTTGTGCTGGGTGGTACGGTAATATTTAACCTAAGCTCTGGCAGTACTTATTGTAGAAATATGACTGTAAAAAGTGGGGCAATTATTACCACCACACAGCAAGCAACTTTTGCAGGCGATGTAACAGTAGAAGGCGGTGGCAGTATTTTGTTAGGGCCAAATGGTGGCAATACTGGCGGCATATTTGTAAATAATTTGCTTATAAATACTGGTGGTAAAGTGTGGGGTAATGACCCTGTAAATAGTGGTGCTTTAAATGTAAAAACAATACGCATCAACGGTAGCCAATTGGTATGTGATGGCGTTATTGGCGATGGAGCAAACAATGATGCGTTGTTGTTGCAAACCGAAGGTGCAACAGTAACTATTAGCGGTAGCGGTACTATTGATGTATCAAGGATACGAAAAGGTGCAGCTACTAATGCTACTACCACTTTAATTATTGATGCGAATGTTACAGCACGTTTCGGCACTACTTGTGTTTATAACAATCAAAATACGTCTACGTTTAACATTACTATTAACCAAGGTAAAACACTAAAATGTGTAGGTATTACAAACCCCACTGGTTTTGCTGGTACAGAGGGTAGTATAAGTTTAAATGGCACTACTGGTGGCTCTACACGTAGGCAAGCATTGTACACCATAAACGGTACTTTAGAATGTGATAATTTATACTTGGCAGCAACCAGTACAACCGCGACTGATGTGTTTAAATATTTAGTTACCAGCACTGGTACTTTAAAAGTAAATACACAACTTAAAGGCAATAGTACCACAGCTACAACCTCTGCTACAGCTGATTTAGAGTTGCAAGCTGGTGCCACCTTGAAATTATTTGGTGCAGCATCAACGAGTAATATTGATGCTGGCGGCACTAAAAATAAATTCATTTTTGATGCTGCTTCTACGGTAGAATATGGTGGTGCAGCACAAACCATCGAAAGCAAATTTGGCAGCTATGGCAACTTAGTAATTAGTGCAAGCAATGGCATTTCAGTAGACAATTTTATTACAATAAATAATGCATTAACACTTGCTGCTGGCATTGTAACGGTTGGTGCAACTGGTCAATTAAAAATTACCAATACAGCTACCAATGCAGTAGTTGGTGGCAGCAGTTCGGCTTTTGTAAATGGTAAGTTGGTAAGGTCGGTTTTGGCGGGTAATAATGCCTATAATTATCCAGTTGGTAAGGGCACAACTTATGCCAATGTTGTTGTAAATAATAGTTCAGTAGCAACTGATATTACTGCCGAATATTTTAATACAGCTTATGCTAACACAATCACTACTTTACCATTCAGGGTAAGTAAATCAGAGTATTGGAATATAGAATCGGCAAGCAATCCATCCACTGCAGATATTACTTTAAATTACAGCAATGGCAGTACAAGTGGCATCACATCGCCAGCCCAATTGGTATTGGCATATTACAACGGCAGCCAGTGGAATAATTTGGGACAAACTACTTATTCTGGCAATGCTGCTGCTGGTTCGGTTACTGGTGCAACCACTAGTTTGGGTGTACTTACATTTGGTACTACTTCTTCACTAAACCCTTTGCCAGTAAAACTTACAAGCTTTACAGCAAAAGCCATTAATACAAGCACGGTACAACTAAATTGGGCAAGTGTACAAGAAATAAATCTTAAATACTTTATTGTTGAAAGTAGTATAGATGGTAAAAATTTTCATGCCATTGGTACAATTCCATCAAGCAATAATGTGTTAGGTGCAGCTTACCAATTTCTTGATGTAGCTGCTTTAAATGGCGTAGTTTATTATCATTTAAAATGTGTGGATATTGATGGTAGCTTTCAATATTCTAATACTATTCTTTTAAATACTAGCGGTAATGCAGCCTCGGTATTACTGCAACAGTTAAACGGTAAAGCAAGAATAGTTTTTGCCAAAGAAGAGGCTTACACAGCCAATGTTTTAAGCATGAACGGTCAGTTGCTTTTACAGCAAAAAGGTATGGCTATTTCACCCGAAATAAACTATAGTCATTTAGCTTCAGGCACATATATTTTACAGCTTAGTCACAACAACACACCATCATCTTTCATACTTATAAAATAAAAAAATGAAACTATCTTTATTGATACTATGCATTGTTTGTTCAACCACTTTTGCATCGGCTGCAACCTATTATTCAAACCCTGCCGGGGGTAATTTTAATGGTACTATTTGGAGTGTCACAGACGCTTCTAACTCACCATCTTATACCATTGCAGGCACCATCATTACTAGTGCAGACGATGTGGTGATTCAAGGTGGCACTTTGCTTTTAAACCTTGCCTCTGCTAGTATTTATTGTAGAAATATGACAATACAAAATGGGGCTACCGTAAAATTAACTGCTGTACGCAACTACAATTTTGCTGGTGATATTACTGTACAGAGTGGTGGTATATTTCAAGTAGGTGATGCCCCAACATCTGTAATTACTTCTGCTAATATTTTTGTAAATACTGGTGGTAAAATTTGGGCAAACCTTGCACTAGATGCTGGTGCAACCAATATTGTTTACTTCTTTATTACTGGCACACAGCTAGTTTGTAATGGTACTATTGGTAATGGTACAACAAGCGAAGCATTGGCATTTCAACCAGAAGGAGCTAATGTTACATTTAGCGGTACTGGTACGTTTGATTGTGCTAGAATAAGAAAAACCACCACTACAAATACTACTACTAACCTTACAATTCAGCTTGACATTAACCTACGTTTGGGTGCTGCCAACTTAACAAATGGTGCAAATTCAACCGTTTTTAATGTAACCATAGATGCTGGTAAAACTGTAAAATTAGTAGCAGGGTATAACCCAACTTCTGGCTTTGGTAACGTTGGGCTTAATGGTGGTGCAGGCACATCTAACAGGCGGCAAGGCACTTACACCGTTAACGGCAATTTAGAATGCGAGAACTTATACATTGCTGCCAACAATTCGGGTTGTCTATTAGCCGATGCATATAAAATGATTGTAGGAAGTGCAGGTTCTGTAACGGTGCGTACACAACTTTTGGGCAATACTGGCGCTACTGGTGCAGGCTTGCCAGAACTTCAACTGCAAAGTGGGGGCTTATTAAAACTATTAGGGGCAACGCCCTCCACTTTAATAGATGCTACTGGCACAAAAAACAAGTGGACTTTTGATGCCAATGCTACTGTAGAATATGGTGGTAATCCACAAACTATTGAACCCAATTTTGGTAACTACGGTAATCTGAAAATTTCAGGTTCGGGTATAAAATCGTTGAATGCCGCAACAACTGTTAATGGCGTTTTAACTCTAGCATCAGGTAGTTTAATTACAGGCTCTAACAATCTAACATTAGGTGCTTCGGCATCTGCAATATTAGCAGCAGGTACTATATTAAATATCAATGGTGGTACAGTAGATTTTAACAGCCGCTCTGTCATATTACAAGCAAGTGCTACAGGTACAGCAGCTATTGTAAATAGTGGTACATTAAATGGTGCTACCAATGTTACCTTACAACAATGGATTACAGGTCAGCGCGGATATAGAGTATTATCAAATCCGTTTTTTACTGCTTTAACACCTGCATCATCAATTAGCAATACCATAGCAGATATTAGTGG
>NZ_JBQWIE010000054.1:0-18294 GCF_056745525.1 Parasediminibacterium sp. HNIBRBA5674
TGGATTTAGAGTTAATCTAATTGCTGCATTTTATAACAGAAACATTGATTTGAAATGAATTGTCGAAGAGGTCTATTCAAAGGTTGGGTCTTTAAAGCGGCTATAATCATCATAACTGTCGTAAATAGAATGGTATTCACCACCAGCACCTTCACCGCTATAGCCAAGGTCTAAAGTGGTAATGCCAAGGTGTTGTAAAAAGGATGAGTAATCTGAGCCAGAACCAAGCGCATCAAGGCTTAGCGACTTTTTTGCCAATAAATCTTTCTTAGCTTTTGTGGTTTTCGCAGTCGCAATTTTTTCAGCCTTTTGTCTTTCAAACACGCTTACATTGGTTTGTGGGTATGTTACTTATTTCATCCATTAAAGTTTCTAATGCATGAGAACCACCAGCATCTAAAAAACCAAGTCTGTTTCCATCAGAATTGATATGAGCTACCACTTTTTGTTGAAATTCGGCTGCATGGTCTTCTATAACGTCTAAAAAATAAATCGAAACACTCAATTATGACTTAAGTCATAGAGAACAAAGTAGGCTTATGCGAAACTTTGTAAAATTAAAAATAATTACTTATGAAAAAGATGTATCTCTTGATTTCAGCTTGTATAATAGCTTTCTTGATTCTTTCTTGCGGAAATCAAAATGGCAGCACAACTAGCCCCACAGAACAACCTAAAAGTGTGGTGCCGGATGCCGATAATTATGATCCTAAGAGGGGTGAAGGTAAGTTTAGTGCAGACAACGTTATAATAGATTCAAAACTAGATGCTGCAATGGTTGTAGCCGGTGAAAAAATTGTTAATACTAAATGTGCTTCATGTCACAAGTTTTCTAGTGAGAAGTTAGTGGGACCCGGGTGGAGTGGCGTAACGACAAGACATAAGCCAGAGTGGATTATGAATTTCATTACTAATCCGGATCCTATGATTGACAAAGACCCAGAGGCAAAAGCTATGCTTGAACTTTGCTTGGTGCGTATGCCAAACCAGAGCTTAGCAGATGTGGACGCTAGAAATATTTTAGAATTTATGCGTAAAAATGATGGTATTAAGTAAAATATAAATAATTTTTATGAAAAAGAATATATTAAATTCGGTATTTATTTTGGTTGCAGTATGTGTAATATTCAATGCCTGTAAACCCAAAAATGCAGCTAATGCAGTTAGTGGCGATGCTGCAGCGAAAGCTTATGTTGCGCCAGGTAAATACGATGAATTTTACAATTTTGTTTCAGGTGGCTTTAGTGGACAAATGAGTATTTATGGGCTTCCGTCGGGAAGGCTACTTAGGGTAATTCCAATCTTTTCTGTAGATCCACAATCTGGATATGGCTATAGTGAAGAAACTAAACCTATGCTAAACACATCGCATGGTTTTATACCTTGGGATGACCAACACCATACTGAACTTTCACAAACAAATGGTGAAATTGATGGCAGATGGATTTTTGCGAATGCCAATAATACACCACGTGTTGCAAGATTGAGCTTAAATACTTTTCGTACATCGGAAATTATTGAATTACCCAATAGTGCCGGTAATCACAGCTCACCTTTTATTACAGAGAATACAGAATACGTTGTAGCTGGTACAAGGTTTAGTGTACCGCCCGACGATGTAAATGGTGATGTACCAATTAATACTTACAAACAAAATTTTAAAGGCTATTTAAGCTTTATTAGTGTAGCCAAAGAAGACGGCAAAATGGATATTGCTTTTCAAATTAAATGCCCCGGTGTAAACTTTGATTTAAGCCATGCTGGTAAAGGGAAATCGCATGGCTGGTTTTTCTTCAGTTCTTACAATACCGAGCAAGCTAATAGTTTGTTAGAGGTAAATGCATCTCAAAAAGATAAGGATTTTATAATGGCTGTTAACTGGAAAAAAGCCGAGGAATATTTGAAAGCTGGAAAAGGTAGAAAGCAATCTGTTAAATACACGCATAATACGTACAACGAAAAATCACATACAGCCACATCTGAAATTAAGACTGAGGTAATTGTATTAGATGCTAAAGAATTGAAAGACATCTGCTATATGATTCCTTGTCCTAAATCTCCACACGGCTGTGACGTAGACCCGACAGGCGAGTATATAGTAGGTAGTGGTAAATTGGCCGCCTTAATTCCTGTTTTTAGTTTCGATAAAATTCAAAAAGCGATTGCTGATAAATCTTATGCAGGGGAATATGAAGGTATTCCTGTAATCAATTACGATGCTGCGTTATATGGTGAAGTAAAGAAACCCGGCTTAGGGCCGTTACATACAGAGTTTGATGGTAAAGGAAATGCATATACTACTTTTTTTGTAAGTAGTGAAGTTGTTAAATGGAATATTAAAGACTTGAAAGTACTTGATAGAGCATCGACTTATTACTCTGTTGGACACCTATGCATACCGGGCGGGGATAGTAAAAAACCAAATGCTAAATATTTAATAGCTTACAATAAAATCACTAAAGATCGTTATTTGCCAACTGGCCCTGAGCTTGCTCAAAGTGCCCAGTTATTTGACATTAGTGGCGATAAAATGCAATTAATTTTAGACTTTCCAACTATAGGTGAGCCACATTATGCACAAGCTGTTTCAGCAGATTTAATTAAAACTAAATCGCTTAAGTTTTTTAAAATTAATGAAAATATTAACCCATATGTATCAAAAGGTGAAAATACAACCAAAGTTGTGCGAGAAGGCACAAAAGTACATGTGTATATGACTGCTATACGATCTCACCTTGCACCTGACAATATTGAAGGAGTGCGTATGGGTGATGAGGTATATTTTCATGTAACCAACTTAGAACAGGATTGGGATGTGCCACATGGTTTTGCTATAAAAGGTGGTGGCAGTGCTGAGTTATTAATTATGCCTGGTGAAACACAAACATTAAAATGGATACCTGGACGAGTTGGAATTTTTCCAATGTACTGTACAGATTTTTGTAGTGCATTACACCAAGAAATGCAAGGTTATGTGCGCGTATCAGCAGCAGGAAGTAACGTGCCATTAACGTTTAGTCTTGGTAAAAGCGTTCCTGAAACAAAGTAATGTACAAATAAAAAGGGGCGGTTTGATACGCTCCTTTTTCAATTATTTTATAATGAAAAGTTCGAAACTCTCATTACTCTCAAAAGTATTGTTGGTATCTTCTGCAATATGTTTAATCGCTTCTTTGTTTGTACCACTTTGGCGCATAGAGCTTACTGCACCACAATATCCTGAAGGTTTATCATTGCTAATATACACTAATAATTTAGGTGGTAATATTGACATAATCAATGGTTTAAATCATTATATCGGAATGGAAAGCTTACATGTTGATAACTTTGTAGAATTTATAGTACTTCCATATATATTAGGTACCTTTTCGTTATTAGCAATTTTGGCAATATTTTTTAATAAAAAATTTGGTCTATACAGTTGGTTTGTAGCTTTCGTTTTATTTGGTATTCTTTCAATGGTTGATTTTTGGCGATGGGAATACAATTACGGACACAACCTCAATCCTAATGCTGCAATTGTAGTACCTGGAATGGCATATCAACCACCATTAATAGGATTTAAACAATTACTAAATTTTGGTGCTTATTCAATACCAGATGTTGGTGGTTGGTTAATTGTACTAACAGGATTATTTGTATTAACAGCCGTTTTAAAAGAACTAAGTGCATTTAAAAGAAAACCATCAAAAGCATTATTGCCACTAATTATTTTTTTTTTAGCTACATCTTGTAACAGTCAACAGCCAACACCAATAAATATTAATAAAGACAATTGCGATAACTGTAAAATGCGCATTACTGATGCAAAATTTGCTTGTGAACTAATTACATCAAAAGGGCGCACCTATAAATTTGATGATATAGAATGTATGAAGCGCTTTAGGAAAGAAAATAACACCAATGTGTATACGTTAATCCTTGTATCTGATTTTGATAATACACAACAATTATTTAATGCCGACAAGGGGTTTTTCTTAAAATCTGAAATTATAAAAAGCCCAATGGGTGGTAATATAGCTGCATTTACTAGCAAAAATTTAGCAGTTGCTTATTCTAAAAAATTTGATACTGTAATAGTAGATTGGAAAC
Organism: Parasediminibacterium sp. HNIBRBA5674; assembly: GCF_056745525.1. NCBI lineage: Bacteria > Pseudomonadati > Bacteroidota > Chitinophagia > Chitinophagales > Chitinophagaceae > Parasediminibacterium > Parasediminibacterium sp. HNIBRBA5674. The sequence goes on from NZ_JBQWIE010000054.1 coordinate 4,093, forward strand.
AAATTAATAAAGATTAGACTTGAAAAACATATTTATTATTATAAGTATTTGTTTGTTTGTGTACCATGCAAGTGCGAGGGTTATTACTGTTGGTAATCAACAAATGTGTACCACAATAAAATCGGCATTGCAGATTTGCAATAATGGCGATAGTGTAATTGTTCACAAGGGTATTTATAAAGAAGGCAATATCTCTATCACAAAATCCATTTTTTTTAAAGGACTTTTTTACCCCATATTAGATGGCGAAAAAAAGTTTGAAGTAATATCCATAAAAGCAAATAATGTAACTGTAACAGGCTTTTATGTACAGCATTCAGGCTTTGCAACGTTAGATGATCCTGGGGGGATCAAGATATATAATAGCAACAATGTCTCCATCCTTAATAACCAATTGTACGATAACTTTTTTGGTATTTATGTACAATATGGAAAAAATTGCATTATTAAAGGCAACAACATTATTGCTTTTGGAAAAGAAGAGCAGCAAATTGGTAATGGCATACACTGTTGGAAAAGCGATAGCCTACAAATTATTAACAATAATATTAAAGGGCATAGAGACGGTATTTATTTTGAATTTGTAACACACTCTATTATTTGGCGAAATATTTCAACCAACAATATTCGCTACGGCTTGCACTTTATGTTTTCAAATAATGATACTTATATTACTAATGTGTTTAAAAATAATGGCGCTGGCGTTGCTGTAATGTTTACAAAAAACGTAATAATGATGGATAATACCTTTACACAAAACTGGGGTGATGCGTCTTATGGATTATTACTGAAAGAAATTTCTGATAGTTATATACTGGGTAATGATTTTTTAAAAAATACCTCAGGCATTTTTATGGAAGGAACAAACAGAATAGAGGTGAGGAATAACGTATTTAAAGATAATGGATGGGCAATGCAAATACAAGCAAGTTGCATGGATAATGTAATAGAAAATAATAATTTTTTGGGCAATACATTTGATGTAGGCACTAATGGTAGCTTAGTTTTAAACATATTTAATAAAAATTACTGGGACAAATACGAAGGGTATGATATAAATAAAAATAATATTGGTGATATACCCTACCATCCACTGAGTTTATTTTCAGTTATTGTTGAAAAAAATCCTCCAACCATGCTGCTTTATAGAAGTTTTATGATTTCATTATTAGATAAATCTGAGAAAATTATACCTAGTTTAACCCCTGAAATTTTTGTTGATAAACAACCTTTAATGCATCCTATTAAAATATGATAGAGCTAAAAAATGTATCAAAAAAATTTGGTAAGTTGCAAGTGCTTAATAATATAAATCTCACTTGTAATAAAGGCGATTGCATTGCTTTAATTGGCCCTAATGGCTGTGGCAAAACTAGCTTAATAAAAAGTGTATTAGGGATGGTAGTGCCAAATAGTGGTGAAATTTTTTTTAATAATAAAAATATTCGAAACCAATATTATTATCGTAATAGTATTGGCTACATGCCACAGATAGGTAGATATCCGGACAATATGACTATTGGACAAGTAATTGAAACAATAAAGAATATTAGGAATTATGCTACCGATATTGATGAATACTTATTACAAGCTTTTAAATTAGAAACTTTATTTACAAAAAGAATGCGCACTTTAAGTGGTGGTACAATGCAAAAGGTAAGTGCAACTATTGCTTTTTTGTTTAATCCTGATGTATTAATACTTGATGAACCAACTGCTGGTCTTGACCCTCTGGCATCTGAAATTTTAAAAGAGAAAATTGTACTTGAGAAAAAGAAGGGTAAGCTTATTTTAATTACTTCTCATATACTTAGTGAGCTAGACGATTTGGTTACACAAATTATTTTTATGCAAGATGGCAGTATTGTGTTTCACAAAGATGTAGATACGCTACTACAAGAAACAAAAGAAAATAAAATATCGAAAGCTGTAACCACAGTATTAAAAAATATCAACAATGAATAAAATTATAAAATTTATTGTGCTAGATATATTAAGAAATAAAATAGTAATATTTTACACACTACTGCTCGCGGCATTTTCATGGAGCGTATTTAGCTTAGAAGATAATAGTGCAAAGGGGTTGCTTACATTATTAAATATTATTTTACTTACAGTGCCCTTGGTATCTATTCTTTTTTCCACTATCTACATTTACAACAGTGCAGAGTTTATAGAACTGCTATTAAGCCAACCAATACAACGAAAAAAAATTTGGTCGGGGCTTTTTATAGGTTTGGCAACGAGTTTACTTTTCGCGTTTGTTGTGGGGGTAGGCATTCCTTTACTATTATATAACCACAGTATTGCTAGTATTATGATGTTGCTAGTAGGCTGCATTATTACTTTGGTATTTACAGCCATTGCTTTTTTGTGCACTGTTGCTACAAGAGACAAGGCTAAAGGAATAGGTATTAGCATAATGATTTGGTTATATTTTGCTTTGTTATTTGATGGGCTAATTCTTTTTATTACTTTTCAATTTTCAGATTATCCAATAGAAAAAGCTTTAATAGTAATTAGTGCTTTAAGCCCCATTGATATTGCTCGAATTCTAATTTTATTAAATACTGATTCGTCTGCAATGATGGGTTATACGGGCGCCATATTTAAAGATTTTTTGGGAACAAGGTTGAGTGTGGTTATTGCTTTTACAGTATTATCATTTTGGATAATAGCACCATTTTTAGTTTCATTAAAAATATTTAATAAAAAAGATTTATGACTATTAACGACGTGTTACAACAGCTTAAAACCTCTGAACATCCTGTTGCAAGAATTTTGCATAAAACAGAACATTGTAAAGTGCTAGTAATTGGTTTTAATGCAGGGATGGTTTTAAAAGAACATAAAACACAAGTGGGGGGAAAACTAATTGTTTTATTAGGACATATTATTTATAAACAAGGCGATATTGAAATAGAGGCAACACAATATGATGAAATAGTTATACCAATAGATATTATACACTCTGTAATAGCTATTGATAATAGTTTGTGTTTACTCACTTTATAATTTAATAGATATTTTATGAAAGAGGATATTAGTACCAGACAAGACATCGAAAGGCTAATTAATACATTTTACGAGAAAGTAAAAGTTGATGATACTATTGGCTACTTTTTTACAGATGTAGTGCAAGTACATTGGGAAAAACACTTGCCCGTGATGTATGATTTTTGGGAGAACGTAATTTTTTACACCAATGTTTATGAAGGCAACCCTATGCAAAAGCACCAAGCACTACATAAAAAAAGTGCCATGACAATGCAACATTTTCAACGGTGGAATAAATTGTTTAACGATACAGTAGACGAATTATTTGACGGTGAAAAAGCTGTATTGATTAAACAAAGAGCAAGCAGTATTAGCACCGTAATGCAGATAAAAATACTTAGTTAACATTTAAACGGAATAATATGGAAGTATTAGCACATCCAACAGTAGGCTCGATTGTAGCCAATGATTACCGCACCGCAACGGTATTTCAAAAATATGGTATCGATTTTTGTTGTAAAGGCAATAGAACTATTAACGAAGTATGTGAACAACATAACATTACAAATGAAAATTTACTAAACGACTTAAACCAAATAGATAAGAATACTAATAAGGAACTAACAGATTTTGCCTCTTGGCCACTAGACTTACTTGCAGATTATATTGAAAAAAGACACCACCGATTTATTCTAGAAACAACCCCATCGTTAATACATTTTTTTGATAAATTATGTAAAGTTCATGGGGTAAAACATCCAGAACTATTTGAAATAAAAGACGAGTTTAATGCATCGGCTAATGAGCTCGCATTACACATGCAAAAAGAGGAAAGTATATTATTTCCATTTGTACGCAACATGGTTAAGGCAAAAAGTAACCACCAAAAAGTAGAGACGACAGAATTTGCAACAGTTCATAATCCTATACAGATGATGATGCATGAGCATAATATTGAAGGTGATAGATTTAGAAAAATAGCAACCTTGAGCAATAATTACACTACACCTGATGATGGATGCACTACTTATAACGTTGCATTTGCATTACTAAAAGCGTTTGAAGCTGACTTACATTTGCACATACACCTAGAAAATAATATTTTATTTCCAAAAGCTATAAGTATGGAGGCCGAAATGGCTTAATAGTTAGCGGGTTTAGCATATAGCTATATGCTAAACTTTATGAACGCTCACTGTACATGACGCTATATTTTAATTGGCTTACTAGAAGTTATGACTACGCTTTATTCTCTTACTTAATTAAAAGACTTTTAAATTATTTTTATAATATATAAATAACTTATGCATCACGTTTTGCTTATTTTACACTTGTTTGCAGCCACAATTTGGGTTGGTGGTCATGTTATTTTAAGTATTAGAATTTTACCAAAGGCAATTAGAGAAAAAAATGAGAAAGATATAGAAAAATTTGAAAAAGTGTATGAACCAATTGGCTTAACTGCATTACTTTTTTTAGTTGCAACAGGTATTTTACTAGCTTACAAATACAATGTAACATTTATGCGATGGTTTGCATTTACTTCTTCAATAGAAAAAGTTGTATCTACAAAATTATTGCTACTTATTATAACGCTCTTGCTAGCAGCTAGTGCTAGATTGTTTATAATACCTAAACTTACATCTAATACACTAAAATACTTAGCTATACACATAATAGCAATAACCCTAATAGCCATACTTATGCTAGTACTTGGTACTTATGTACGCTTCGGCGGCATATAAAGGCAGTTCGTTAAGAACTGCCTTTACTAATAAAAATGAGTAAAAAACTGCTATTTAGGTAATAACACATCATTTATTACATGGATGATACCATTGGAAGTTGGAAGCGAAGCCACTATTTCAGAACCATTTACAAACGTTTTACCATCTTTTTTTGTAATTTTAACCTTGCCCCCAAATACCATCTCAAACTCTTGCCCATCATTCATATAATCTGTTTTTAGAGCGCCTACATAGGTATGATAGCCCAGAATATTTTCTAAGTCAGATTTTTTCTCGGGCTTTAAAAGCCCTTCTACTGTACCTTTTGGTAATTTATCGAACGCAGTATTAGTAGGGGCAAATACCGTAAAAGGACCAGGATTACTTAAAGCATTTACTAAATCTGCGGCTTTAACTGCTTTAACGAGTGTTGAATGATTTTTACTACTAATTGCAACCTGTACAATGTTAGGGCTTGAAGCTTCATCTTTAACAGCAGATTGACTCGATTGTACAGTGGAGGTTGCTGCATCTGCATTACTTGCTAGGTTCTTATTTTCATCTGCTTGACAAGCAGTAAGGAAAGCGCTACCAAAAAGACTTAAAATGATGATGATTTTTCTCATATAAAATTATTTAAGTTGCAAATTAATTTGCTATTTTAAATGTTTGTATGATTTGCATCACAAAGAACTTCTATTGATTTATGGCAGTCATTTGTTTTTGACTGTTAAAAAGCGTTACTATACTGATAAGTATTAAGACTGATACAGCAAGTAACATATAGTTGGTATATGGGATAACAATATAACTTACTGATGCAATACCTTGTACACCCAAAATAAATTCATTTAGTAAAACACCAATTGTAAACAGTACGATTGCAGTTTTAGCTTTTAGATTGTTAATAATAAAATGATTTGCAAATAGATAGGTAATTATAAAAACAGAGGTAAACGCTAGTAATACTAGATGTAAATAAGCAATAACAATGGGTCTGAAGCCAAAAGCTAGTTTACTTACTGATGGGATAATTGAAAAGAGTTGAAGGGAAAATTTAGTAATTAATGCAATACCTATAAATGAAAACAAGTATTTAAGTAGCGTATTGGGTAAGCTTGCAAAAAAATGTTTTTTAAGAAGTAGTTTGAAAAATAATAGTGCAGCTATAGACTGCATAGCAACACCAATTACGATAACGATGTAGGCTAGTAACGGCATTTGTAACCACAGAATTGACAACCCATAAGTAAGAAAGCAACTCCAAAAAAAGAGTTTAAATATTGAAGCTGGGATTGATATATTCGGCAGTAGTTTTTGAACATACAGCCAACACAAGCCCATTATCATAAAAAAGAACCATCCATTGTATTGAAAATGTAAATACCAGTAAACAGATGCCAAATATAAATGCTGTTCTAGGTGTTTTGTTATCATCATTATAGATAAGGATAGCGTACCGATGAATGATAAAATGCCAAAAAAAAGTGCTGCTCTAAACCATTTGGTACTTTCTTGCAAAGGTAATTTATTAAGATTTTTGAAGTAGCTGAATGAGAATACCACAAAAACGCTTAAAGAGGTTGTTAATATGATAATTGAAAATGCCCTATATCCTTGCAAAGTGAAGGATAGTAACATTAGGTAAGCGCAAAGTAAATTTAGATTGAGTAAGAAATTATATTTTATTTCTTCTTTATAATTGAGAGAGGGTAAAATATAACTAACTAGAAAGTATAACAAAGCTTGTGATACCCAGCCTGTAAATGCAAAATGAGAGTGTGCATTTTGTATGTTTTTTTGGTCGAAATAGGGAAACTCAAATCCAATTTTATAGCGCATTAAAACACCAAGCATTGCTACTATTGATATATTTAGCAATAAAATCTTAATCCAACTTTTAGGAAATGGTAATTGCATTAGAAATATAGTTTGTGATTAATTATTTCGACTTTTTTTTGTTCCGATAGTCTAACTAAGGCTCTTATAACTGTTTCAACCCTTAGGCCAGTAGCATTTGCTATTTCTTGCCGAGTATGGGGTATTAATATTTTTTTATTATCACTTTCGTACATCTTTTTTATTGAGCTTAAAAAACATAGCAACCGTGTTTCTGCATTATTGATAAAAAGCCCCTTTGCTGTGATAGATTTATTATAAATCCTACGTGCTAATAGTTTTATAAAATGCATTTTCAGCACAGGTGTATTATTTAGCATTTCAAAAAAATTAGACTTTGCAACTCTAATAATAACAGAATCTTTAATAGCAATTGCAGTACTTGGGTAACTTTCGTTTATTAATAGTGGTGGTTCGCCAAAACTATCGCCATCAGAAAATAGACCTTGCATAAATTCTTTTCCATTGTCATCAATATTATACATGGACACCTTACCCGTGATAATTTGATAATAATAATTAGCCGAGTCGTCTTCGCGAAAAATGATGTCTTTTTTTGAGAATTGCTTTATAGAGCCACCCCAAGTGATTAAAAGGTTTATTTCTATTTGCATCGCACCCAATTTTATTTAGTAATAATACTAATTAGCTGCTACATAATGTTTAGCAGGCAAATTAAAGCGACAACAAATGTAAACTCTGTAATTATTTTATTTTATGATTTAGAGCATAACTTAAAACATAATAGTAACAGACAGTATAGGCTAAAAAAGAATGCTAATGTATGATATTACTAAAAATTGCATCAACGTAAATAAATAGCGTTGCAACAAATAAAGCCGCTGAAATCTTGGATTAGGAGTTAAGATTTTTATTTATTAAGTTGAAAGCAAGGTAAACTAACAGGTATTATGTGAAAGCTTAAAATCTGTTAACACATTCTAGGCCAATACAGTTGTACCTATGCTATACCATCAAATAAAAAATCCCCATAAGTGATTAACTTACAGGGATATATGAACCAATTTGCGGGCTGGACGGGACTCGAACCCGCGACCTCCGCCGTGACAGGGCGGCATTCTAACCAACTGAACTACCAACCCTTTTCCGCTGATTGGGGTGCAAATATAAGGGTATTTTTTCTTTACAAACAAATCTTTTCTAAAAAAATTTTCTTCCCCTAATTTTACCGCCTCAATTGATAGCATTATGCCCCAGTACCCCAATAGACAGTTTTTAGAATTTGAGCAACCTATCAAGGATTTATACGAGCAAATTGAACAAACAAAAAAGCTTGCTGAAAAGAATCCGAAAATAGATTATAGTAGCACTATTGCGCAACTAGAGCAATCTATTATTGATAAGCGTAAAGAAATTACAGAACATCTTACGCCATGGCAGCGTGTGCAATTAAGTCGTCACCCCGATAGACCATACTTGTTTAAGTACATCGAAAAAATGATGACCAACTTTGTAGAGTTGCATGGTGACAGAAATTTTGCCGATGATAAAGCCATGGTAGGAGGCTTTGCAGAATTAGATGGCGAAACAGTGATGGTGCTTGGTCAGCAAAAAGGTATCAATACCAAAATGCGCCAGCAAAGAAACTTTGGTATGGCTAAGCCAGAAGGCTACCGTAAAGCATTACGCTTAATGAAGCTTGCCGAAAAATTCAATAAGCCAATTATTACTTTTATAGATACACCAGGTGCTTATCCCGGTTTAGAAGGTGAAGAACGTGGCCAAGGCGAAGCCATCGCAAGAAATATCTTCGAAATGATACGCTTAAAAGTGCCAGTTATCTGCATCATCATTGGTGAAGGTGCAAGTGGTGGTGCCTTAGGTATAGGTGTGGGCGATAAAGTGTTGATGATGGAAAATACTTGGTACACAGTTATTTCGCCAGAAGGTTGTAGCTCTATTTTGTGGCGCAGCGTAGATAAACGTGAAACTGCCGCAGAACAATTGCGCCTTACAAGTCTTGATATGAAAGGCTTTGGCTTGGTTGATGAAATTGTGCCAGAGCCAATAGGTGGTGCACATTGGGATTATACAGAAGCGGCAGCGATGCTTAAAAATGTTATCACCACAGCATTAGTTGAGTTAAAACAAATAGACCCAGAAACACGTATCAATAACAGAATTGAAAAATTCGGTGCAATGGGCTTCTGGGAAGAACTACCAGCAGCAGCTTTAGAAAACGCTTAGTTGGTAGTGTTGTTTTGGTAACTAGCTTCAGTAATACTTATGGTGCTGTTGTTGCGTCGCACACTGCAACGGTTGTCACTTTTCTCAACATTCTTAAAGCTAATAAACAGTTTAAAATCATTCGTGTCATTCGTGAAATTGTTTCAAATTCAAGTAATGGCATCATAAACCTAACTATTTAAAATGTCTCTTCGTTCATTACTTACAGGTACAGGTGTGGCAGTAGTTACGCCATTCAAAAGCGATTCAAGTGTAGATTTTAAAGCACTTGAAAACATCGTCAACCATATTATTGATGGCGGTGCAGAATATATTGTAACACTTGGTACTACAGGTGAAACCTCTACACTCACTAAGGACGAAAAGCTTACAGTGCTTGATGTAACCTTGGATGTGGTAAACAAGCGAGTGCCTGTGGTAGTAGGTATTGGCGGTAACAACACTGCATCTATTGTAAAAGATTTAGAAGAATTTCCTTTAGATAGTGTTGCTGCTGTATTAAGCGCTTCGCCTTACTACAATAAGCCATCGCAAGAAGGTTTGTTTTTGCACTACAAAGCTTTAGCGGAAGCATCACCAAAACCTATTTTACTGTACAACGTACCGGGCAGAACAGGTAGAAATATGACAGCTAAAACCACCTTACGTTTGGCGCATGAAGTACCAAATATTGGCGGTATTAAAGAAGCGCATAACGATATGCCTCAGTGCTTAGAGATTATTCGTGATAGACCAGAACATTTTTTAGTAGTAACTGGTGATGATGAAATTGCTTTACCACAAATAGCCTTTGGTTTTGATGGTGTTATCAGTGTTAATGCCAATGCTTTTCCACGTTTAGTATCAGATATGATTCGTTATTGCTTGAAAGGTGATTTTGCTGCCGCAAGACCAATACACTATAAATTTTTAGAAGCTTACGATATGTTATTTACAGAAAACAATCCTGCAGGTGTAAAAGCATTTATGTACGAGCTAGGTTTGTTACAAAACGAGTTGCGCTTACCTGTAACGCCTGTAAGTGCTGAGTTACAAGCTAAAATAAAAGCTTACGTAGCTACTTTTTAATTGCTATCTTTTTAATAATTTACAATGTCATTCTTTTACAGGGATGACATTTTTTATACCTTTAACTCATGCGTAAAATCATCATCACTATCGACGGTTATTCATCTTGTGGCAAAAGCACTTTGGCCAAACAATTAGCTAAAGAACTCAACTATGTATTTGTAGATAGTGGTGCTATGTATCGTGCTATAACCTTGTATTTTTTGCGTAATCATACCGATTGGAACGTTACAGAAGAAGTAGTGGCAGCTTTGCAAAACATCACACTCGATTTTGCCTATAATGATGCAGATGGTACTAGCGATATGATAATGAATGATGAAAACGTAGAAGTACTGATACGTGAAATGCTGGTGAGTGAAAATGTGAGTGAAGTAGCTGCGGTAAAAGAAGTACGTGAATTTGCGGTAGCGCAACAGCAACAACTTGGCCTTAAAAAAGGCATTGTAATGGATGGTAGAGATATTGGTACAACTGTGTTTCCTAATGCTGAATTGAAAATATTTGTAACGGCCGACCCTGCCATACGTGTAGAAAGACGCTACAAAGAATTGTTTCTAAAAAATCCACACATTACCATTGAAGAGATAAGCCACAACTTAGAAATGCGTGACTACATTGATAGTAACCGTGAAGTAAGTCCATTGCGCAAAGCCGATGATGCCATCGTTCTAGATAACTCAAATCTTACAAGAGAGGAGCAACTAACCAAAGTATTAGGTTGGGTGAAAGAACGAATTTCTTAGTTTGATTTTTAAATGCATTTTAATGAGCGACTTTTGGATAAATCATGGATTCAGGTTCATAATGCTTGCTGGTATACTCATTTGTTTGTTCTTCTTTAGCTTAAATTTTTATACAGGTTCAGTAAAGAAATTAGATCTAATTATCAAAGATTTGGATTCATTGGGTTTTGTAAGAAACGAAGTTTTAGAATTCGATAAGTTCTCTAATAGACAAAAATTTGACAACTACGGGTTGTCATTATTTACACATCTATTTTACAGAATACCTCGACCATCTCAAAATTCAATTCTTTATACTAATCAAGATTTTATTGGCCAACTAAGTATTGTTAATTTATATCGCTTAGCGTATAAAATTGTATTACTTATATTAATTCTAGATGTATCGTTTGTAGCTACAATGACTTACTTATTTGGGCAGAATATCAAATAGCCCTCACTATTTATCCCTAGCAATCCATTGCATGTATTATTTCATTGCTAATTACCGCATTGCTTGTATTTAGTAGCGAAAATTAAGTACATGTGTTGTGCATAAGGCTTATCTTTATTGCCTTCAAACAACAACACTATGAGTCAGTTTTCAGATTACAATTTTAGCGGTAAAAAGGTATTACTGCGTGTAGATTTTAATGTGCCTTTAGACAAGCAAACCCTTGCTATTACAGACGATACAAGAATGACGGCAGCTTTGCCTACCATTAAAAAAATATTAGCCGATGGTGGTAGTGCCATTATTATGAGCCACTTGGGCAGACCAAAAGGTGGGCCAGAAGACAAATATTCTTTAAAGCACATTGTATCGCATTTAAGCGTTTTACTTGATGAAAAAGATATTCAATTTGCCGAAGACTGTATTGGTGAATCTGCTGTAGAATATGCCGCAGATTTAGGTGCCGGTGAGGTGCTATTGCTAGAAAATCTACGTTTTTACAAAGAGGAAGAAGCTGGTGATGCGGCTTTTGCAGAGAAACTAAGCAAACTAGGTGATGTATATGTAAACGATGCTTTTGGTACAGCACACCGTGCCCATGCTAGTACTGCCATCATTGCCAATTATTTTGATAAAGACCATAAAATGTTTGGCTTGCTAATGAACAGCGAAGTAGCTAGTGCAGAAAAAGTAATGCACCAAAGCGAAAAACCATTTGTAGCCATTATTGGTGGTGCTAAAGTGAGCGATAAGATTTTAATTATAGAAAATTTACTAGAGCGTGCTACTGATATTATTATTGGTGGTGGTATGGCTTATACGTTTATGAAAGCCGCTGGCGGCCACATTGGTAATAGCTTGTGTGAAGATGACCGCTTAGATATGGTAAATGGGTTATTGAAAAAAGCAGAAGAAAAAGGTGTGTGCATTCACTTGCCAAGTGATAGTGTAATTGCTGACAAATTTGCGGCTGATGCCAATGATTCTGTAGCACCTAGCAATGCTGTACCAGACGGTTGGATGGGCTTAGATATTGGGCCAATGGCTATTGAGCAATTTACCAATGTTATCAAACAATCTAAAACCATTTTATGGAACGGCCCAATGGGCGTGTTTGAAATGGCGAAGTTTCAGCATGGTACAAAAGCTGTTGCTACAGCAATAGCCGACGCTACAGCAAATGGCGCATTTAGTCTAGTAGGTGGTGGTGATAGCGTAGCTGCTGTAAACCAATTTGGCTATACAGATAAAGTAAGCTATATCAGTACTGGTGGTGGTGCTTTATTAGAATATTTTGAAGGCAAAGTATTGCCAGGTATTGCCGCTATTAAAGCGTAGTTCACGGCTCGCAGATTACGCAGGTAACGCAGAAATTTTGCAAGATGATTTTAGCATTCTGATACTATGATAACATTAAACCTGTAAGGTGCTTGCTTTACAGGTTTTTCTTTTTTATAAACCACTACACCATGCTCACCCAAACACTCAATACCATTTTTGTTAGAGACCTCAATAAATTACAACAAGAAATTGCAGCTTATAAAAGTGACACGGCAATATGGTCGGTAGAAAAAGGCGTTACCAACTCAGGCGGTAAATTGTGCCTGCATTTGCTAGGCAATATTAATACCTATATAGGTGCGGTAATAGGTAATAGCGACTATGTAAGAAATCGACCATTAGAGTTTACCGATACAGGTATTACCAAAGCAGACTTACTACAACGTATAGATGCTACCATAGCAGTTGTGAACCATGCATTTGCCCAATTGAAAGAAGAAGATTTACCCAAAGAATACCCTATGTTGGTATTTACCGAACCTATGACTTACGAGTTTTTTCTAGTGCATTTGGCAGCCCATTTATCGTACCATTTAGGGCAAATAAATTACCACAGAAGATTGCTAGATGTGTAGAGTAATTTACTTTTAGTTTTCTCTTTTTAAGGGCATTTATTTCTATGAAATAGATGCCTTTTTTATGCGCGGTTATATCAAAATCCTCTAAAATCGTGTTAAGCGAATGTTAAGCAATTTTTGTTTTTTGTCAAACATATTGCATTTATTCCTTTTGATATTTTTTTTGGAAAAATATAGTATTGTGAAAAACCTGTTAGTGTGCCATTATAACTATATGTGAATAATAAAAACACGCAGAAAAAGCTGCGGGTTTTACGCAATTTTTCCTGCGTAAAACCCGCAAAAAATACCGTAAGGAAAATGGCTAAAATTGGGGAAATCCCCAATTTTTATATTCAAAATCTGCTTTAGTTTTATCTTACCAAAATTAATCCCATCCTATTATCAACCACCTATAGCCAATATCTGCTAACAAAAACCAATTGTAAAATAACCAAAACAACTAATGCCGGGTAGCCGAAAACGGGATACTAGAGTAGGCGAAAAAATTAACTGAATATGAGAAAGTCTTTTGTTTTATTATCAATGCTTTGTGCCATTTTAATAACCGAAAATGGATTCGCTCAAGCAAAGCCACCGAGGGTCTCAATTATATCTGCTGTGGACACACTGCCACCTTATTATGCTGACTCAGGACAGCAGACCGTGGCTATTACCGTTACATTACAATTGCAAGCCAATAAATTTGACGACTCGGTTCGGTTGCAAAAAACAATATTGTCACATTTAAAATAGTACAAGGCACCATATCATCGCCAATTGTATTTGCTAATGGAGATTCCGTATCTAGAAGTGAAAACATAGCTCAGGCTAACTGGCCACCTGCTGGCGGTAATGGTGGTACTTATAAAGTGGTGTTATATCTAAAACTGCCGGCTATCTCACCTAAAAAACCTATTGCTAATAATCAAATCGGTCAGATTATTATAGAAAACCATCCAGAAACCTATCACACTATTGTTTTATCAAATAATGCAATACCGTTAAATACTACATACAATGCTAAAAAACCTTTTTGGATTGAAATAGGATCAAACTTCGATTTAGTAGATGGTCTTCAAGCTAATAACTTTTTTTCAGGAGTCTTTTTTCAAAGATTCGATATTAGACCCGCTTTCAAAAAAAATGGTAATTAACGCAAGTTGCTAGTTATAAAATAAGTGAGCATCGAAAAGAGTTTAAAAGTTACCACACTCATCAAACTC
>NZ_JBQWIE010000055.1:0-17531 GCF_056745525.1 Parasediminibacterium sp. HNIBRBA5674
AAAAGGATGATGTGTATATTAAACGATAAGTTCTTAGAAAATATACTCTTTAAAGAAATTTAGATGCGTTTGCCCTGTTGAACAAAACGATAGGTAAGCGAATCTAAATAGCACATCAGTTAGATATTGCCAAATAATATCGAACAATCAATAGTTGTTTTATATTGAAACATACGCTTTAGTATTCCCAAAAGATACTTTAGGTGTAAAAGTGTATTGCGGGGCTTTCTCTTAACACATTTTGGATGCAGAAGTCTATCACGGGGCAGTCCCGTAAGGCATTTTAGATACAAAAGTGTATCACGGGGTATTTTTTAAAGCCATTTTAATTTAAAAAATGCTTAGCGGGGCAGTTTTATAAATCTCACATATAATTTTTCTACTTGGTAGGGTGCGTAACCATGCTGCATAGCGATAAGAACGTTGCAGTGAGTGACACAACAGAAGCTAAATAGTAGTACTACTGCTGGTTACATTATTTATTTACCTAAAATAAGTGGTTGGGCTATTTGTAAATACATTGCTGTTTGTAGACGCATTGCGATGCGAACAAAAACAAAGACAAAGACGCATTGCAATGCGTCTTTACCGTAATTTAAACACTTTATTCTGCTGGTATTGCTTAAAAACGGCGGCTTCTTTGTCGTGTGTGTTTAACCATATTTGGTAAGCAGATGGGCTTGCGGCAGCACCAAATAGCCACTGATTATAGGCATCAAACATGCCTTCGCGTATTAAATATTGGTGATGGTTAAACAGTTGATAGGGTTGTCTTTCATCGGCTTTGTTGTAAAACCAATCTAGTACAAAACGCGTTCTAATGGCTGTAATATTTTCTGGTGTAACGCCTGTGCTAGTAATGGCTTTGGTTTTTGCTAAGTTTTCGTAAATGCTACGCTCAAAAGCTGTGAGCTTCAAATCTGTACTTAACGTTTCTACATCGTATTCTGTGTACAGTTTTTTGTAGCCATCAAGCAATAAGCTTTTAATTTCTGCGGTGCGTTGTGTAAAGCTTTCTAGATTAATAAATATTTCGCCGTATAATAATTGCCACAGTAAGTTTTTGTCAAATCGGCCAAAATACATGATGGCATTGTAGTAATTATTGGCATAGTTTGGGTCTTTGGCAATGCCTGTTTCCCAAGCTTGTATGGCTATAGGCAAGTTGCCATCAAGCGCAAGCAATTCGCCATATTCGTTGTACAAAACACCACTATTAGGAAACTTAGCTAAAGCCGTTTGGTACAGTTTAGAGCAGCTTGCATAATCTTTACTGCCTTTGTAAGCAATACCAAGCACTTGAAAAGATTGTACATCTGCATCGGACTTTTCGGTTAAGTATTTACCAATGCTAATGGCTTTTGGATATTCTCTTTTAAGGCAATTGAGGTAAGCAAAATCTTTCAGTACATCTACATTATCTGGCTCTTGTTTTAGTACATTGTTAAACACCAAAGTAGCATTGTCATAATCGCCTTGCTGCATAAAATTTTTAGCAGTTTGATACAAGTCTTTTGTTGTGGGCTGTTGCGCCGCAGCATGAGACAAGCTACCAATAACCAATGCAATAATGACAAAATACTTCATAAGGGCGTTTTAATGTAAACCCGTCAGGTTTTGGAAAACCTGACGGGTTTTAAAAAATTAGTAAATAAGATGCGTTAACAAACCATCTCTTAATTTAGGTTCAAACCAAGTGCTTTTTGGTGGCATTACGTTGCCACTGTCTGCAATATCAAACAATTGCTCGATAGTTACAGCATATAAGCTAAATGCTACGGCCATATCGCCATTGTCTACACGTCTTTCAAGCTCTTGTAAGCCACGAATACCGCCTACAAAATCAATGCGTGTATCGGTACGAGGGTCGTTGATGTTTAATATTTTGCTTAGCAAATTATCTTGTAAAATGGTTACATCAAGTATGCCAATTGGGTCAGTAGTGTAAGTACCTTCTTTAGCTACCAATTTGTACCAAGTACCGCCAAGATACATACCAAACTCATGCAAAGCTGCGGGTTTAAAAGCGTCTTTGGCTAGTTTGGTTACTGTAAAACTTCGTTCTACAGCCGCAATAAATTCAACTTCAGAAAGGCCGTTTAAATCTTTAGCCATACGATTGTAATCCATGATGTACAACTGATTGGAAGGAAATAACGTGGTTAAAAAATAATCACTTTCTGGTGTAGCGGCTTCGCCTAATGCTTTGCGCACTTTAGCTGCAGAAGCTGCTCTGTGGTGACCATCAGCAATGTACGTACAAGGTACTTGCGCCGCAAATAAATCGGTAATGGTTTTGCAAGCCTCACTGTCGCTCACAATCCAAATAGTGTGTTGAATATTATCATCAGCTACAAAATCGTATTGTGGACTTTTGGTAGCTTTCCAGTTATCTATCAATACATCTACATCTGCATTATTTCTGTAGGCCAAAAACACATTACCTGTTTGTGCGCCTGTGGTTTTAATGTGGTTAATGCGGTCTTGTTCTTTTTCTGGTCTTGTAAATTCGTGTTTTTTAATGATGTCTTTCTCGTAATCATCAACACTACTTACGCATACCAAACCTGTTTGGCTACGGCCATTCATTATTAGCTGATAAATGTAATAGCACTCTTTATCTTCTCTAAACAACGTATCACGTTGTATAAAGGCTGTTAAATTTTCTTTAGCCTTATCGTACACTTGCTGGCTGTGAATATCAATACCATCTGGTAAGCTGATTTCACTTTTAGTAATATTTAAAAAACTGTACGGATTGCCTTGCACTTCTACTTTGGCTTCGGCACTATTTAATACATCGTAAGGGCGGCTTGCAACTTGCTTGGCAAACTGTGGTTGCGGGCGCAACGCTTTAAAAGGTTTAATATCTGACATGCGGCAAATATCTGTAAATATTCATTAAATCTACCGTTGTGCTAGGTTACTGAATTATTGAATTTTTAAGTGAAACTTTTGCACAAATGATTTTGCTACATTTTAAAGTTACAAAACCAGTTATACAGCTACCTTAAAACGCTCCATGGCTTCTTTGCCTGTAGCCACATCTATGCCCTTCATTTCTATGTAAATAACATTTGGTTTCCAAAAGCTACCACCTGGATCTATGCGAATGAACACCCGTTTAAGCATAGCCATTTTAGCATTTATGATAGAGAACATATGGTACTTATTGTCGCCCTTGTGACGCATTAAGTACAGAGGCTTTTTTTTGTACGAGTTAATGTGCATCTCAAAACTTGTATCGGTTACTTTCTCGGTTTTTATACCGTAAGCAAATACACGTTGTATATAGCTGAGTTCTTTTTTAGCGCCATCTTCTGCAAAGCGCAGCCAATGTACCACTACAGGTTCATCTTTAATGATTTGTCCTTTAGCATCTTCATTTAACTCGTACACAATAGTATTGGTATTGGGTGTACGTTGTAAATAAAACAACTGCTTTGGGTTGGGCTTTGGTACAGGAAAAGTGTCTTGTGCATCAATTACAGCAGCAGGCTTATGCTGATAAGCTGGCATACGAAAGGCCGTAATAGTAAGTAATACAAGCATAGCTATTGAACCATAGCTAGCAATAAATACTGTTTTATTGGGTTTAAACATTGAGTAACCTAAAAAATGAACAATCAAAAAACATTTGCCGAAGGCATAAAAAATTAACTAACCGAAGCTGCAAATTCTTTCATTAAATCGCAGAAGAGTTGCACACTTTCTAGTGCCAAAGCATTGTACATGCTTACTCTTACACCACCTACTGTACGGTAACCTTTTACACCTACCATACCTCTTTGCTTGCAAAGCTCTAGAAATGGTGCTTCGTGTTCAGGATTGGTTAATACAAATACCGCATTCATTTGGCTTCTATCTTCTTTAGCCACTGTTGGGGTAAATATTGGTAAGCTATCTAGTGTATTGTACAATAGGGTAGATTTTTCTAAATTTCGTCTGCCCATTTCTTCCAAGCCGCCTTCTGCTTTAATCCAACGTAGGGTTAACAAGGCTACATACACTGCAAATACAGGTGGTGTGTTCATTAAAGAGTCTGCTGCAATGTGCTTTGCATAATCCATAATGTTTGGTATAGGGCGTGTTATTTTGCCTAACAAATCTTTTTTAACCACTACTAAATTTACACCCGCAGCACCCATGTTTTTTTGTGCGCCAGCATAAATTAAAGAGAATTTTTTATAGTTGAATGGGCGGCTAAAAATATCGCTACTCATATCTGCCACAATAGGCACATTGGTTTCTGGTATGTTGTGCCATTGCGTACCTTCTACCGTATTATTAGTAGTTATGTGTAAATATTTTGCATCAGCAGGAATCTCAAAACCTTTGTTGATGTACGTATGGTTTTTATCTTTTGAGCTTGCCACTACATTTACATTGCCAAACAAAGCAGCTTCTTTTAAAGCTTTGCTGCCCCAAATACCATTGTCGCAATAAGCTGCTGTTTCGTTAGTATCTAGCAAGTTCATAGGTACTTGCATAAACTGTGTGGTAGCGCCGCCATGTAAAAACAATACTTCGTAGCTATCATCTAAATCCATCAATTCACGTACAAGCGCCCTAGCTTCAGCCAAAGCATCCATAAAGTAGGTGGTACGGTGACCAATTTCTAATAAGGATAAGCCAGTATTGTTAAACTCTAATATGGCTTGAGACGCTTGCTCTAAAACAGTTTGCGGTAAAATAGATGGCCCAGAATTGAAGTTGTGTTTTTTCATGCTACTTACTTTGAGGGCTGCAAGGTACGATTATGTACGATTTAAATTAGTCTATAACACTAATAGACATTTATGAATTAGGCAATAGTTTACTTGTTGCACTTTTACACCTCAGTAACACCGCCACTTACAGCAAATTTCATGGTATCAGCAGGACTTATTTTATCAATTAATTTTATTTTATGATTAGGTACAAAATAGGTGATGCCACTAATAGCATATGAATGTGGCACATAAACAGCTACATGGTGTTCTAGCCCAAAATCGGTAACAGATTGTTGTGTAATAAAGCCAATGCGCCACACATCCTCACCATCTACATTTACCAAAACAGCCCTATCAAATTTCTTTTTATTGCCAGCAAATGCTTCTAAAAAATCTTTAACGGATGAATAGATAAACTTAATGCCAGGTGTACTTTCTAGCACTTTGTCTAGCACTTCTACCAATCTGCCCACAACAAACAAAGAAGATACCCAACCAATAACCACCACTAAAAAAATTACGACTATAAAACCCAAGCCAGGTATTTTTTGCAAATTACCATCGGCATCTTTAGGTACTACATTGGGTAGAATGGCGTGAATAAAGTTGGGCAAAATATTATCTACCGTATTAAATAGGCCTAAAACCACCCAAATAGTAATGCCGATAGGCGCAATTACGATTAAGCCTTGAAAGAAAAATTGTAATATACGAGCAACCACACTTTTAGTAGCTGCTTTTCGGCTCTCTCTATCAAACATCATAACCAATAATTTATTCTGTAAAGTAAATCACAAAAGGCTAAAAATTTTTTTAAGTTTTTTAGGCTTGCAAGCAATTGATAAACAAATGGTTTATGTATGCTGAAACTTCTCTTAACAATTTGATAACGAAAAAATCTTTGCTCGGAAACTTTGACAACGAAAAAAGTTTCCATAGTTTTGCACTTTAATTACCCCAAAAATGGAAATAAAGGACAGAATATTAGAAAAAGCCCACGAGCTATACATGCGTTACGGCATTAAAAGCATCACGATGGATGAAATAGCTGGCCATCTTGGTATATCTAAAAAAACAATCTATCAGTCGTATAAAGATAAAGACGAATTAGTTTCTGCGGTTTTTAACAGAATGATTAATGCTAACAAGTGTGCTTGTGAAGGTGGTAGAGAAAAATCTGATAATGCAATTCACGAGCAATTTTTGTGTAGCGATGTGGTGCAAGAGATGTTTAACAAAATGAATCCTTCCATTTTGCATGACATCAACCGCTACCACCCAAAAGTGTATGGCGAACTAGAAAAGCACAAAAAAGAATTTGTTTTTGAAATGATAAAAAACAACTTACAAAGAGGTATTGATGAAGGGTTGTTTAGGCCAGATATGAAGATAGACATTGTTGCTAGGCTACAACTTGAAGTAATATCTCTTTTACATGATACAGAGTTTGTACATAAATATGGCTTGAGTACCATAGAAAAAGAACTCAACGACTTTTTTCTGCATGGCTCTATAATGCCTAACGGTAAGGAACTAATAACTAAATATAAACAAGAACGAGAAAACAAATAAACAAACAATGAAACAACAATTCCTAAAAACGAGCATGTTTTGCATGGTATTGTTGGTGTTTTTTGGTGCAAATGCCCAAACAACATCAACGGTAAACAAGTATGCATTTTCTGTACAGCAAGCGGTAGACTTTGCTACCAAAAACAATGTGCAGGTAAAAAATGCATTACTTAACCTAAAAAACCAAGAGCAAGTAAACAGAGAAATTACCGCTGCGGCTTTGCCTACTGTAAGTGGTAATATTAGTAGTACTTACAATCCTAACATTGCAGTACAAAACATACCAGACTTTATTTCGCCAGCCACGTATGGTGTATTGATAAATGAAGCGGTAAGAAATGGCAATACTGGCCAAACGATAACAATGCCTGCAAGCTTTGGAAGCATTGCAGCACAATTCGGTACCAAGTTTAATGCTACTGCAGCGGTATCGTTACAGCAATTATTATTTGATGGTCAAGTATTTATTGGCTTACAAGCTCGTAAAACATCTATCGATTTTCAAACAAAAAATGTAGAAGTAACGGAAGAAAGTATTAAGACTAATGTTTACAAAATTTATTATCAATTAGTGGTAGCTAAAACACAATTGGCAATTTTTGATGCTAATATTGCACTTGTAGAAAAGTTGTTACGTGAGACTAAAATAATGTTTGAAACTGGCGTTGCTGAAAAGCTAGATATCAATAAACTGAATGTACAGTTAGCCAATTTAAGAACGCAAAAGCAGAGTACTGAAAACTCTATAGACATTGGTTATTTAGGGTTGAAAACACTTATTGGTGTGCCTATTAAAGACTCATTGATTTTAACAGATAATATTACTGAAGACCAAATTAAATCTGGCATTTTAACAGACGCCTATCAATACAGCGACCGCAAAGATTTTCAATATCTAGAACTTGGTAAAAAGTTAAATGAGTTTAATGTACGTAGATATAAACTTAGTTACTTACCTACAGTGGCTTTAAGTGGTAGCTATGCAAAAAATGCTCAGCGTAATAAGTTTGATTTTTTTGGCAAAGGCGATTGGTTTACCATATCATCTGTTGGTGTAAATGTGTCTGTACCAATATTTAGTGGCTTTGCCAAAGATGCAAGAGTGAAACAAGCACAAATAAGCTTGGCTCAAACCAATAATACTATTGATGGCTATAAAAATTTGATTGACAACGAAGTGTCAACTGCTCAATTCAATTTAAAGTCGGCAATTGCTACAATTGATTACCAAAAACAAAATATGGTATTGGCTGAAGAGGTATATAATCAAACTGTAAAAAAGTTTCAAGCTGGCTTAGGCAGCAATACTGAAATTACGGCGGCACAAACAGATAAAACAACTGCAGAAACTAATTATATTAATGCTTTGTACAAAGCCATTATTGCTAAAATTGATTATCAAAAAGCCATTGGTAAATTATAATTTAATCATTCCAAAACATAAAAACATCTATATGCAACACATAAACAAAATCATGCTATTTGCAGCACTAGTAGCTATTACTGCTTGTGGTGGTAGCGACGTAACTAAGAAAAAAGCTGAGCTTGAAAAACTTAAAAAGCAACAAGCGGATGTAACAACTAGCATAGCTACATTAGAAGCAGAAATTGCTAAACTAGATCCAGCATCGGTAAAGGCAGCGCAAACCAAATTGGTATCAATTGCACCTATTGCTGCTGAAACATTTACACACTACATTGACTTACAAGGCAAGGTTGAAGCCGTTAACATATCTTATGTAACTCCAAGAAATGGTGGTGGTCAAGTAAAAGCTGTATTGGTAAAAAAAGGTGATGCGGTTAAAAAAGGTCAACTATTGTTACAATTAGATAATACTATTTCTAAGCAAAGCTTAGTAGCGGCAGAGCAAGGTTTACAAACTCAAAAAACACAATTGAGTTTTGCAAAAACCCTTTACCAAAAACAAAAAACTTTGTGGGATCAAGGTATTGGGACAGAAGTACAATTGATTACTGCTAAGAACAATGTAGATGCTCTTGAATCGCAAGTAAAAACTACTGAAGAGCAAATTAAAATAAGTAGGGAACAGGTAGGTTTTTCTAATATTTATGCTGATGTAAGCGGTATAGCTGACGAAGTAAATATTAGAGTGGGTGAGTTTTTTACAGGACTTGCTGGCTTAACACCACAAATAAGAATTGTAAACACTGATAACTTAAAGATTACCGCACAAATACCAGAAAACTACTTAAACAAAGTAGGTGTAGGTAGTAAGCTAAATGTAACCTTGCCAGACATTCATAAAACCATTACTGCCAATGTAACGGTAGCAAGCAAACTAATAGATGCAGGTAGTAGAAGCTTTTACGTAGAAGCTAAAATACCTACCGATAAAGACTTTCATCCAAATCAGTTGGCCTTAATTAACATTCAAGATTATAGCAACGCTAAAGCCTTAGTAGTACCATTAAATACTTTACAAAACGATGAAAAAGGTAAGTATGTAATGGTGGCTGTGAAAGAAGGTGCAAAACTAGTAGCTAAGAAAAAAGTAGTAAAAGCTGGCGAATTGTATGGCGATAGAGTTGAAATATTGTCTGGTCTTGCAATAGGTGAAGATGTAATTATAGAAGGCTTTCAAGGTTTGTATGATGGTCAGTTGTTGACTACCAAGTAGAGTGTTTAACCACATAGACATATAGGCACAATAGAATGATAACTAGAAAAGATATAGACGATTTAACCTACTTAATAATTGGTTGCGCTATAGAAGTTCATAAAGAACTTGGGCCAGGATTATTAGAGAGTGTTTATCATTCTTGCTTTGTAGAAGAATTAAAGAGCAAGCAATTGCATTATCAATCTGAACTTGAAGTGCCTATTGTTTATAAAGGTAAACATCTGAATACTAACTTAAGGCTAGATGTACTTGTAGAAGATTTAATGATAGTTGAACTAAAGGCGGTTGAGAAAATTTTACCCGTTCATCAAGCACAACTACTTACTTATTTAAAGTTGTTAGAAAAACCAAAAGGAATACTTATCAACTTTAACTGTACGAATATTTTTAAAGAAGGGCAGAAAACAATGGTAAATGATTTGTACGCATTGTTGCCTTAATTTAATAACTAAAACTTTCACCCCACTATGTGCCTAAGTGCCTATGTGGTAAAACAACATAAAATGAGTGTACTCGAAAACATAAAGGATAAGTTCAAAGAATTTGGTCCTACCACGTGGAGTATCAAAAACAAAACTTCCATTTACCTATTGATGGTATTTGTATCCATTATTGGTATTGTAAAGTTTGTTACGTTACCCAAAGAGCAATTTCCTGAAATTGTGATTCCTACTATTTATGTGCAAACCATTTATGTAGGTAACTCACCAAAGGATATTGAAAACCTTGTAACACGCCCAATTGAGAAACAAATTAAGGGTATTACAGGTGCAAAAATTAAGAAGTTTACAAGCACTTCTCAGCAAGATTATAGCGCTATTACTGTAGAGTTTGATACCGATGTAAAAACCGATATCGCCCTACAAAAAGTGAAAGATGCGATAGATAAAGCAAAGCAAGATTTACCAAACGATTTAACACAAGAGCCTACCGCACTTGAGGTTAACTTATCTGATCAACCAATTATGTACGTAAACTTAAGTGGTGATTATGATTTGGTAAAGCTGAAAAAATATGCCGATGATTTGAAAGACAAACTAGAAGATTTGCCACAAATTAATCGTGTAGATATTGTAGGTGCACCTGAACGTGAGTTTCAAATTAATGTAGACAACTACCGTATGCAAAGCGCTGGTATTACGTTTGATGATATTAGTAATGCTGTACAACGTGAAAACTTAGACGTATCTGGTGGCTTGCTAGAAGTAGGTACTATGCGTCGTAATATTCAGCTGAAAGGGCAGTTAAAAACGGCTGCTGATATTCAGAAAATAGTATTGCGTAACACAAGCGGCTCGCCTATTTACCTAAAAGATATTGCTACCATTATAGACACTACTAAAGAGCGTGAAAGTTATGCTCGTTTAGATGGTAAAAATGTGGTAACATTAAACATCATTAAACGTAGCGGTGAGAACCTGATAGAAACAAGTGAAGGCGTTAAAAACGTAGTAAAAGAAGGTAAAGGCGTATTGTTTCCAAACGACCTAAACGCAGTAGTAACAGGCGATCAAAGTATTAAAACCAAAACATCATTTACTGATTTGGTTAACTCAATCATCATTGGTTTTATATTGGTGTTAATCATTTTGATGTTCTTTATGGGTGTTACCAATGCCTTCTTTGTTGCCTTGTCTGTACCGTTAAGTATGTTTGTTGCCTTCTTGTTTTTGCCTGGTGCAGACTTAATAGTAGGTACACACGTAACGCTCAATTTCATGGTATTATTTGCCTTGTTGTTTGGGCTAGGTATTATAGTAGATGATGCCATTGTGGTGATAGAAAATACGCACCGCATATTTGTAGAAGGTAAGGGTAAAATAAGCTCATACTTTGCTGCACGCATGGCAGCTGGTGAAGTGTTCGTTCCAGTATTAGCAGGTACGTTAACCACTTTAGCACCGTTCTTCCCATTATTATTTTGGCCAGGTATTATTGGTAAGTTCATGGTGTATTTACCTACCATGCTCATCTTTACATTGGCTGCATCATTAGTAGTTGCATTTATCATGAACCCAGTGTTTGCGGTAGATTTTATGAACCATGCAGAAGATGAAGGCGTAAAAACTAAGAGTGATGTATTTAAAAAACCATTCTTCTTATTCTTAGTAGCAAGTTCATTAATAGCTTATGTAACCGTATTGTTTCCAAATAAGATGGTAATTACAGAAGATGGTGGTACTATCAACATGTTCTTTGCTAACTTGTTAATGCTATCTGCTATTTTGATGGTGTTCAATAGTTATGTTTTAGATGGTGCTATTCATGCGTTTCAAAATAGAGCATTGCCTTGGATTATGAACCACTATGAAAGCCTATTGCGTTATGTATTGCAAGGTTGGAGGCCTGTGTATGTATTACTTGGTGTAATAGGTTTATTCTTTGTGTCATTGTTCGTTTTTGTTGGATTAATAGGTGCAGGCAAAATACCTATTAGCTTCTTTCCTAAAGGCGACCCTAATCAAGTGTATGTGTACTTAAAGTTGCCTGTAGGTACTGATGTTAAGTTTACTGATAGTGTTACACAAGTATTAGAAAAGCGTGTAAACAAAGTACTAGGCGTAGATAACGGTAAGAAAAACCCTGTGGTAGAAAGTGTGATAAGTAACGTGGCACTTGGTGCAAGTGACCCTAGCAGTGGTGATAGAAGTACGCGTAGTGAACTGGGTAGAATTCAGGTGTCGTTTGTAGAGTTTGAGAAACGTCATGGTGTAAGCACAAGACCTTATTTAGATTCTATTCGTTCTGAAATGAAAGGTATACCTGGTGCACAGATAACAGTAGACCAAGAAAGTTCTGGCCCGCCAACAGATCCACCAATTAATATTGAAGTTTCAAGTGAAGACTTTGATGGTTTATTAAAAACATCTGTGAGCTTGAAAAACTATTTAGACTCAATTCAAGTGCCTGGTGTAGAAGAGTTAAAGATGGACGTAGATTTAACCAATCCTGAAATTACTCTAACAGTAAACAGAGAAAGAGCCTTGATAGAGGGTGTGTCTACAGCACAAATTGGTTTAGCTATTCGTACCGCTTTGTTTGGTAAAGAATTATCAAAAATTAAAGAAGGTAAAGAAGAGTATAAAATACAATTGCGCAACAATGAGGTACAGCGTAAGAACCTTGTAGAGTTGTTAAACATGAAGATTTACTTCAGAGATTTTGCAACAGGCGGCTTTAAAAATATCCCTATTAGTTCGCTGGTTTCTGCTGAGCCAACAAGTACTTTAGGTAGCGTAAAACGTAAGAACCAGAAGCGTGTTATTAGCTTACGCTCAAACGTATTAACTACACAAGGTTACAATGCTACAGCAGTAAACCAAGTAATAAAACGTTACCTAGATAGCTACAAAGGCAAAGCTGATGGTGTAACTATTAAGCAAACTGGTGAGGGTGAACAACAAGCAGAAACTGGCGCATTCTTGTTTAATGCCTTGTTAATTGCCCTGGGATTAATTCTATTGGTGTTGGTGTTACAATTCAATAGCATCAGTAAGTCTATCATCATTTTATCTGAAATTATTTTTAGTGTGATAGGTGTGTTTATTGGTTTCTCTGTAAGCCGTATTGAGGTATCTGTGTTAATGACTGGCTTAGGTATTGTAGGTCTTGCAGGTATTGTTGTTAAAAACGGTATCTTGGTAATTGAGTTTGCAGATGAGTTAAGAAGCCGTGGTTTAAAAACCAGAGAAGCTGTGGTACAAGCTGGTAAAACACGTATTATTCCAGTATTGTTAACCGCTTTAGCAGCCATCTTAGCCTTTATACCAATTGCAGTAGGTTTCAATATCAACTTCGTAGCGTTGTTTAGTGAGTTTAACCCACATATTTATTTTGGTGGTGATAACGTAGTGTTCTGGAAGCCGCTAAGCTGGACAATCATTTTTGGTTTAGCATTCGCTTTTTTTATGACGCTTGTAGTAGTACCTGCTATGTATTTGATAGCAGAACGCTTACGTAGACCAATGCGTAATATGTATGGTGGTAAATGGATTAGTATGTTAGGTATTCCACCAGCTACATTCTTGTTTATTCCTTTGATGCTGATTACTATGGTAAGACATAGAGCTAAACGCATCAAACGAGCAAGAAAAATGTATGGTAATAACAAAGTGAATGCATCATTTATTGGTAGTTGGTTTTAGAGCCTCCTAGCCCTTACAAAGGGTTATTATTTAAAGCCCTTGATAGCTTATTGCTAGCAAGGGCTTTTTTTATTAGAGGGTTAGTACTCTCTTAGTACACTATCTGTACTTGGACAATACTTCTGCTATCTTCAGCAATACTTCGAAATTGTGTGTCTTGCTTCGTTGAAATTATAGGGACTCATTAAGCATCTTTTTGATGGTATACTTGCAATATCTTTTTAGAAATCGAAGGTTCGCCTTTGAATATTCATTCTTACGCCTAGTGTGAAGAAGTTACTTTTAAAAGTAGAAGCAACATCAGCACGTTTAAAGGTTCTAATGCTTGCATTGGCATCTAAGAAAATGTTTGGCAAAATTTCATAAGCCGCGGAAAAATTGACCAACATTGTTTTTGCTAAAATACCACTGCCTATATAGAAGCCGTAGAAACGAGGAGCTGTATTGTAAAACCTAAATGGATTTGAGCCAAAGTTTTGCCCTGCACTATCTAAGCCTTGTTCGTAATAAATCAGTTTGCCTTGTAAGGTTAATTTTGGTAGCGGTTGATATTTTGCAATGGCTATAAACTCTCTTAAGTTGGCGCCAGCAGGGTGTGCCAATGGTTGGTTGTAATGTGTGAAAGAACTCGTTGTATCGTAGTGAGAATATACAAAAGGTCTGATAATATTTATCTCGCCTTGGATATCGAGGTTCTTAATGCCAAATAAGTCAACGTGTTTCATTCCAAGTTGTAAAGCTTGTTTGTTTACAACGGCACCTCTACTGTAGTGTGTTAATTCGTCAAACACAAATTCATTTAAAATAAATTGGCCATACAATTGTGTATTTTTGAAAGCGTTGTATTTTACATTTAAACCAAGGGTTACTTTATCAGGGCTGCCATTTTCTAACTCTGCCGAGCGATAAAAAATTACTGGATTTAAATAGCTCAGGTCAAAGCCATTACTTCTACCAAACATAATGTCTTCAAAGAAGCCAACATTTAGTTTTTTAGTTACTTGAAAATCTAAGTAGTGCATGGCCATAAACTTTTTAGGTCTTAAAAAGTTAGTGCCATTAGGTACATAAGTTTCTATTTGCTGGGCAAATAAGTTGTAGTAGTTGAGCTTCCAAATGCGTGTGTTTATTTTAAAGAACAAAAAGCTATTACTAAAGTCGCTGATGATTAGGCTTCTAACACCATTGCCAATAAATACTTTATCGTAAGCAAATTCGCCTTGTATGCCTTTTGCTATTTTAAAGTTGATACCACCACGCGCATCGAAATAATCATAACCACCATCTTGACTACCAGCTTTAAAGCCAAGGCGATAAAAGCCCACACCTGGTAATGCGTTATGTGCTTGCTCGTATTGCTGTGCATATAATGGATCCCTTTCTTGATTAGAGGTGTAATAGGTATAATAACCAATGTTTTTAGTGAGCTTGCCACGAGCATAAAAGCCACGTGTACTATTTAAAAGATTATTTTGTACGTTATTGTCTTTACCGTTTTGTATGTTAAAGACAGGAGTTAAAAAGAATGAAAAGTCTTCTCTTTTTACGCCTAAGTAGCCGGGGTTTGTTTTGCCTTTGGCTGAAAAGAATGTTTTAAAATTTAGTGTGGTATCTTTTAGGTTACTACGTTGGTCGAAATTATCTAGTAGTAAAAGGTTAAGGTTGTATTTATCTACTTTAGATAAACTGATTTTGCCTTCATCCGATAACTGCTTGATGTATTCTAAACGTTGGGTAATTGTTTGGCGGTTGTATGGTTTAACTGCTGAGAAGTTAAGTACAGAGTCAGTTTGTAACTTCACTTCAAGCCTGTCTAAAATACCGTACTGCCTAGAGCCTAGTTGAATATTATCTGACTGGGCATTGGCATTTATAACAGCAAATACAGTAAAGCAAAAGATTAGTAAAAATTGATTGTTACGTACCATTTGATGATTATTATTTTGATTGTTTAATCGTTTCAAAAGTAGGTGTTTCACATAAATTTATAGTTAAGTGTCTGTTTATTGTTCGTTTACTAGTGAATTTGTGCGACTCGTAACTTGTATTAGATTGATGTTTTGAACTATTTTTTGATTAAGGCTGTGATATTTTCCTGGGTTACTGAAAAATCTGACAGCGTTTTTTTAGTTGGGGTTTCTTAAGCTGTAGTTATCAATTTGTACATCTGTATTTATTTTAGCGCTTGAGGTTTTTTGCTACCTTTTACTACCTAGGTTATAATTTGCTTTTACAAATTCAAATAGTTTGCGCATTTAGTGTTGATTTGGTACTCTGGTAGTACACTATCAGTACTTAGGCAGTACTTGTGCTATAGCTATAGATAACTACCGCATTTGCCAAGGAAATAACACTATAGTCTTTTGATAATTTCTTCTTCTGAGAAGCCCACTTGCTGGGCAAATTCTTGTACCGTTATAAAATCGTTCTTGCCCTTCCCTAGTTTTTGCCTGATTTGTTGTAACAATAATTGAGACGTTCTTAGGCTACGACCTGTTAAGGCTTCTACGTCTTTTGGGTAAATAACCATGCGTTTTGTGAGGAAATGTGATGTATTGCGCATAATACGCAGCAGTTTTTCAGGGTATTATAAAGCTGTTTTAGAATTGCATTACCAAAGAAAAACGAGGGATAAAAATGGCTGAGTATTCTATAGCATCACTTGTTATATTTTGCTACAATTTGATATTGTACCTTCTGCTATAACGTAGACAAGACAAATGATTGCTGTATGTGTGGCTAGTGATTTTTATCTCAGTTATGGCATTCATGTGTTGCAAAGTAGTGGATGGGGATTACCCACTACCAAGCAACAACAGTTGGCTTCCCCACCAACTGGCATGATTGCAATGAGGCAGGCAGTCGATTGTCGATAGTCCATAGACGACCGTTTACCGAAGCGATGCATTGGGTAGGCAAGGAACAAGATTTGAGATTATTTATTCATTTATTAAAACAATTTTTATGGCGGAGCAAAAAGGTATCATCAAGTTAAAGGGTACGATAGGCGATATCACTTTTTATAAAACTGCTGATGGTTATCTGGCACGAGAAAGAGGTGGTGTTGATGGCAAACGTATTGCCACTGATCCTAATTTTCAGCGAACTCGTGAAAATGGGGCAGAATTTGGTAGAGCTGGCAAAGCAGGTAAGCTTTTGCGAACTGCTTTTAGAAGCGTCAGTATTACTACAAGTGATAGTAAAATGTCTAACAGGCTGACACAATTGATGGTGAAAGTGATACAAGCTGATGCTACTAGTATTAGAGGTGAGCGCAATGTAATAGATGGCGAGGCTGAATTGTTACAAGGTTTTGAGTTTAACATTAATAGTAAGCTAGACACGTCTTTTTTTGCACCTTACAATGCAACAATTGTGAGGGCGACTGGTGTTATGACTATCGTGATTGATTCTTATATCGCAGCTAATATGATAGCAGCTCCTGAGGGTGCCACGCATTACAATCTATTATCGGCTAGTGCAGCGATTGATTTTGAAAACGTCAATTTTGATATTGACATTGCTAATACTGGCGAACTCGCTTTAACTAATGTAGCAACTGCCCCTTTAACACTTACCACGAATCTGCCCGTTGCTAGTACTCACCCAATTTTTCTAGCATTTGGTATTGATTACTACCAAGTAGTGAATAATGTGATGTATCAATTGAAGAATGGTGCGTATAATTCGCTTTGCATTGTGAAGGTTGATGGAGTTTAATGAACGGTCCACAACCGATAGGCTACAGACCACTGATCACCGAAGCGAAGCATTAAGAAGGCAAGGAGGCGGAAAGATGTGATATGGTAAATAGAAGACAGTTGATAGACTATTGAAGAATGTAAGATAGATTGCTACCCCGAAAATCGGGGCAGGCAGTGCCTCGCAACGACGGGCTAATATTCGCTTTTTAACCCATTTAATTATTTGATATGCAACTTGAGTTATTGAGAACTTATTATGCAGATGGTACGAATGGTATGATTACTCTTGATGGCGCACTGCTGTGCTATACCATCGAACTTCCTTGGCGTAATAATGCAACAGGCATTTCTTGTATTCCCGAAGGCAGTTACTCTCTGGCCAAGCGCTTTAGCCCCAAGTTTCAATGGCATTTGCAAGTGATGGCTGTACCAAATAGAGATTTGATTTTGATACATCCTGCAAATAATGCGTTGACGGAACTAAAAGGCTGTATTGCTCCTGTTTCTAGCATTACTGGGCATGGTTCTGGCACCGCTTCACGTGCGGCGGTACAGGCTTTACAGGCTATTATTTTTCCTGTATTAGACAAAGGGGAAGATATTCTTTT
Organism: Parasediminibacterium sp. HNIBRBA5674; assembly: GCF_056745525.1. Classification (NCBI taxonomy): domain Bacteria; kingdom Pseudomonadati; phylum Bacteroidota; class Chitinophagia; order Chitinophagales; family Chitinophagaceae; genus Parasediminibacterium; species Parasediminibacterium sp. HNIBRBA5674. The sequence goes on from NZ_JBQWIE010000055.1 coordinate 17,384, forward strand.
GGTGATTAGAAAGGTTAAACCGTCGAACGTCGATAGTCCATAGACGACAGACGACCGATGACCCTAAGGCGGATTGCTTCATTCTTCGCAATGACGGGCAGATGTTTCGTTCCTCAACATGACATTGGAGAAACAGACGGCTGTATTG
>NZ_JBQWIE010000056.1:0-16876 GCF_056745525.1 Parasediminibacterium sp. HNIBRBA5674
TGTAATTCCATCTTAAAGCAACGGATAAATTTAATTTTATTGTATCAAAGAGCTAATTTATCTTTCGTACACCTGTGTTGGTGGCACAGGACAATTATTAAGAGCCAGTTTTAATGTTGAAGGACTTATTCATCTTGGCTTTCCTCTTTATGTAATTACAATTTTGGGAGCTTGGAAAATCCTTGCAGTTATTACCATTCTAATGCCTAAATACTTACTTGTAAAAGAGTGGGCTTATGCAGGTTTGTTCTTCCTTCTTTCAGGCGGTGTTATCTCACATTTATCAAGTGGAGACACATTTTTACAAGTCTTACCTGTATTTATTTTTATGTGCTTGACTGTTGCATCTTGGTATTTAAGACCAGCAGACAGAAGACTAATTCCTCTAAAATAATTGACTTTAAAAAAAATTTCGCCCTTGTTGGTATGCAGCCAAGGCTACTGTGAAATGGCGTACCAACAAGCTGTAATGAAAGATGGTGCTGCACAGATTACTTTGAAATGCCTAGCAATAATGGTAACACGAACCAAAGCATAACAAAAGCTAAACCCATTTTCTCTTATATTTACCACTCATCAGCTATGTTTATTAATGCGTTGTAGTTACTTGTTATTGTTAACCATTGTTTTTGGCGGCAGTTTGCATGCACAGCAAGACAGCTTGGCGGTAAATAAATTAGCAGATACAACCATAGTTGCTAGCAACCAATATGTAACCGTTGGCAATATTACAATTAAGGGTAACAAACGCACAAAGCCTTACATCATTTTACGTGAAATGGTGATACGTGAAGGCGATACCATTTTACTAAAAGACCTTACTAAAAAACTAGAACAAAGCCGCAACCAAGTGTTTAATACCGCTTTGTTTGTAGATGCTACCATATATACAGGGCAAAAAATAGGTACCGCAGTAAGTATTAATGTAGATGTTAAAGAAAGATGGTACTTTTTTCCATTGCCCTACTTTAGGCTGGTAGATAGAAACTTTAACCAATGGTTGGTAGACCAAAAAGCGAGTTTGGACCGGGTGAATTTTGGTATAAAATTTAACCAAGCTAATCTTACTGGGCAAAATGATGAACTTGCAATTTGGCTAATTACAGGCTATAGCCAGCAAATAAACTTGCGCTATAGCTTACCATTTTTCGATAAAAAAAGAAAACAAGGCTTTAGCGTAGGCTTTGCTCATTCTAAACAAAAAGAATTTAACTACATCACTGGTTTAAATAAACAATTATTTTACAAAGCAGAAGATTTTACTAGAACCTTTACTCGTGCTGATATATCGTACACGTACCGACCAGACCAATATTGGCGCCATAGTTTGCAGGCCGTGTTTGTGTACGAAGGTATTTCTGACAGTGCTTTGAAGGCCAATCCAAATTATTTTCCAGAGAATAGAAAAGAAGTTCAGTATTTAACGTTAAACTATGGCGTTAGTTATGCCAAAACAGATTATAATGCCTATCCTACAAAAGGTATTATTGCTGGTGGCTACATATCTAAACGTGGCTTTGATGAAACAACTGGTTTGTGGCAAATAGGTGGTAGATTATTGTATGCTTTTCCATTAAGCAGCAGCTCGTTTGTTCATCTTGAAGGCTCGGCCACAGTAAAGCTTACCAACGATAAAAACTTTTACTTTAACCAACGCTTATTTGGCTACGGCGATTTTCAAGTACGTGGCTTAGAATATTATGTAATAGATGGCACAGCGGGTTTACTAGGCAAAGCCACAGTACACAAGCAAGTGTTTAAATACATTTTTAAAAATCCATTTAAAAGCAAAACTCACGACTTGATACCCTTTCGCTTTTTCTTAAAAGCCTTTGGCGATGTAGGCTATGCTTATAATAAATATCCTGGCAATAGTTTATTGAATAATCAACTGATATACACTGGTGGTGTGGGCTTAGACATTGTGTCTATTTACGATTTCGTTTTTAAAATTGAGTTCAGTTTTAACCAGTTAGGCTCACAGGGTTTATATTTACACGGTGGTAGAGATTAGTAGCACATCATTTTAAACCCCCAAAAATGCAAGTAGCAATTTATAGCAGAGGCTTAGATTTTGAACAGGAAAACCCCTTGGTGCTTCTGTTGCAAGCTTTGGCAAAACATAATATTTCGGTACTTATTTACGAACCATTGTTTAGGCAATTTGCTTTGCCGGCAGATTTGGTTCACAACCTCACACCATTTAGCAATCACAACGATTTAAGTAAAGAAGTAGAATGCCTAATAAGCATAGGCGGTGACGGTACCATTTTAGATTCTGTAACACTCGTTCGCGACAAAAAAATACCTATTATGGGTATTAATTTTGGTCGCTTAGGATTTTTAGCAAGCATTAGTAAAGATGAGCTAACCGTGGCAGTAGATGCGATTGTTAATCGCACATTTGTAAAAGATAAACGTAGCTTAATTCACTTAGATGCTAGCGTAACCTTGTTTCCAAATGAAGCTTTTGCGTTGAATGAATTTGCCATTCATAAGCGAGATACATCACCTATGCTTAAAATACACACCTACTTAAATGGTGAGTTTTTAAATACTTTTTGGGCTGATGGCTTAATTGTATCTACACCTACAGGTTCTACTGGTTACAATTTAGGTTGTGGTGGGCCTATTGTTTTTCCTGATAGTAACAGCTTTGTAATTACGCCCGTGGCACCACACAATTTAAATGCAAGACCCATTGTAATACCAGATAATAACATCATTTCGTTTGAAATAGAAACACGTGGTGAAGAATTTATTTGCGCCTTAGATGCACGTAAAGAAATTGTAGATAAAACCATTCAGCTTGCTGTAAAAAAAGAAGTGTTTGACATAAGCTTAGTACGACTGAATGAAAACAGTTTTCTATCTACGCTACGCAATAAACTTACTTGGGGCATGGACAAACGCAACTAACACCAATTCGTATTGTTTTTATATGGCTTTTGTACCCATAAATTCAACACGCAAGAACAATATTTTTTACCAAAATTTGTAATCAACAATATAAACGCCATTTGTTTCGTTTTATAGGTTGTTAACAAAATCAGCCGTCGTACCCATTCACTAAGAAAACAACATTTACAATGAAAAAACTAGGCTTATTAGTAGTCGTTTTAGCGCTCTTTAATCAATGTGCATTTGCAGGTTTTCCTATTGGTAAAGGTCGTTTTAAGCTGATACCGAATTATACATTGTATCATGCAGAAGGCTATTGGGATAATGGTGGTACTTATAAAGCGTACGTAAATAACGGCAGATTTACATCAAACTATGTAGCACTTAATTTGGGTGCAGGCATTAGTAAAGATTTAGATTTTATAGCCACTGTTCCATTTGTGGTTCAAACCCAAACTTCAGAGGTTTCAAATGGTAAAGTAAATTCTGTAGCCAATATTGGTGATATTTCTCTTGGCCTATCATACTATATCAGCCATTTTAATAACGACATGGCGCACTTATCATTATCGGGTTCATTAATTATTCCTGGCTATCAAAACGTAGATACGCCTTATATTGGTTTTGGTACTTTTGGTTTTGAGGCAAAAGTGGGGCTTTCTGGTACTACAGATAAATACAACAGAAATCCGTATTATGATATTGAGGCCGGTTTTAGACAATATTTTGACGTTTATGGCCCATCGCAAGTGTTTTTAAATATTTCTGGTGGTATACCTGTAAGTGAGCAAGTAAAACTAAACGGTAGTTTTAATACCGTAAATTCTGTAAGTACATTGGCTACATTTAGCGCATCAAATCTTACTGCCAATAAAAACTTTAGCTATATAAGAGCTGCCGCAGGTGTGGCATTTGTAGCCAGCGATAATGTAGAAATTGGGTTTAATCTGTTTAAAGACTTGGCAGGAAAAAACATTGGTAAGGGTAGCGGTATTAGCTTATTTGGCGTTATAAAGTTTTAAGATTTTAGCAAAAAAATACCCGCTAGAAAGCAGGTATATGATTTTTAAAAATAAATCCCCGTTTATAAAAACTAAATTAGATAAATCTAAATGATTAGTAGTAGGTAGGCTTTGGGATATTGGTTTTAAAGCGGGATTTCATGGGGATTTATTGGATTATTACAACTGAAAGCAACATCATTTTTTGCAACTTGTTGTCTTAGTTCCACAAATATCGCTATTTAATTCACGAGTGAGTAGTTTACGTTCACAGCACCTGTTTTTTAAATAAAAGAACATATCTAATTTTAGCAGATGAGATGGTGTATTTTGCTAGCCGTACTTTTTTTGCAACCAAACAACTATTGTTTTGGCCAAAACGATAGCCTTCAAATTATTAGCGGTCTGCCTACAAAAGAGGTATATCAAATTTTAGTAGATAAAGAAGGCTTTATATGGGCCGCACATGAGCTTGGGGTAAGCAAATATGATGGTATAAAATTTACAACGTATTCTCATCCAGAACAAACTGGTTTAAGTTTGTTCGATTTATTTCAAGATGAAAAGGGAAGAATTTGGTGTCATAATCTTAATAATCAGATATTTTATATAGAAAAAGACCAAATGTTCTTACTTCGAGATTATAAAAACGCTAGCTCGAAATTCTATCCACGTAAGGCACTACTAGCCAATGAAATAATTATCAATTCGTCTAAAGGTATTTACATACAAAATACAACTACACAACAAGGTAAGTTTATTACCACAACGGTTAGTGGCGCAAGAATAGGCCCAACTTATTCATTTTGTACTATTAATAATCATACAATAATTATTCAAGCTGGCAAACAATGGTTTTTGTATCAGCAAGGTATTGGCATTACATCGCTACCACTTGCAAATGCACAAATACTAGAAAACCGAAATGTTCAAGTATTAAAATATGCTTGTGGAGATACTATTTACGGTGCAGATGTGTACAAAGGCATACTTTATAAAATGCTTTATAAAAACAATACACTTATCGCAATTGGCGTTAGTAAAATGCCCGGCGTTATTAATAATGTAAGTGTAATAGACAAACAATTTTGGCTTCACTCATCTGAATTAAGTACCACAGCAGATTATAAAAAGCAAATTCCTAATCAAAATATTACCTCTATTACTAAAGATCACGAAGGCAATTTGTGGTTCAGTAGCTTAAAAAGCGGCATTTTATTTAGTGCTAAACAAAGCAACGCCCTGGTTACTAAACCAAACTATCTTAAAACGGGCGATTTTGTTACTTATATTGCTAATCAAGGCGATTATATAGTGAAAGGCACGTCTATGGGAGAAACATTTTTTAGCAAAATAGATCAACCCGATATTGTAAAAAAAATTCCGCTCACACAAACTAGAGGTGGTATTACCTCTATTTTCAAATTAGGCGGTAGTAAGTTTTTAGTCGCTTCACTGTCTAATTTCTATCTAGTTGACGTGGCAACTAGCAGCATTACATCTTATTATTCTATAAATGCCATAAAAAACTTTGCTTTTTTTAACGATGTCGCTTTTTTGGCTAATAACGAGAACTTGTCGCTTATGCGTTTAAGCCAAAGGAGAAAACCGCAAATTGCAGACTGGCAAACAATTAATCAATTATTCAGTATACCAAAACAATATCAAGATACCCAACTAAACTTTAACCAAAGGGTAAAATCTGTTTGCTTTGATAGCACAAACAAAACTCTTTACATAAACTTTACCAATGGTGTTTATGCCATTAACAAGCACGGTGTAAAGCATATAACATATCAAGGTAGACCAATAGGTGCTACATCTATCGTATATGCAAATGGTAAGATATACATTAGTACATTGGTTAATGGGCTATTGGTTTTTAGCAATGGCAATTTTATAAAAGAAATTACCGTAAAAGATGGATTAAGCTCAAACACGGTTATAAAACTAAAACTTTGTAACCACAGGCTTTGGCTATTAAATAGTAGCAATATTCAAGTTTTTAATACACTAACAGATGAACTAATTACCAATATTTATTTACCCATGTTATTTGGCAGCTTTGTGTACGATGTGGCCGAAATAAATAACGAAGCTTTTTTAACCACCGCTGATGGTATTTATAAAATTCAATTAAGTAATAATAATAGCAATACGCGCCCTATAAATTATCTATCACTAGTTGTTGCTAATCAAACAGATACGCTACCGCTTAATTCTGGTATAATTGCCAATGAGAGAACCAAAAGTGTAGATTTTACCACGGTTGCATTGTGGTACACAAACCCACAATCTGTTCATTTTAAATACAGATTACTAGGGGCTAATAAAGACAAGTGGCAAACGGCACCAGCATCTGAACGCAACTTTAGTTTTACAGGTCTTGAGCCTGGCAAATATGAATTTCAAGCCATTGCAATAAACGGCTTAGGTGTAGCTGCAAGTGTACCCATAATGTATTCGTTTACCATAAAAAAGCCTTGGTGGCGGCAATGGTGGTTGTACTTAATTATTGTGGCGGTAATAATAGATATTGTATACCTAATAGTTCAAGAACGTATAGACACTATTAAAAAGCGAAACGACTTACTTGTAGAAAAAATACAACTACAAAGCGAGGTACGTAACAGTATGCTTACGGCCATAAAAAGCCAAATGAATCCGCATTTTATATTTAATGCGTTAAATACTATTCAAAGTTTTATTTATAGTAACGACAAGTCAAAAGCCAATAGCTACTTAGGTAAATTTAGTAATTTAATACGTATTGTGCTAGATAGTAGTAGCAAAAAAGCGATTTCGCTTACCGAAGAAGTTGAAACCCTACAACTATACATTGACCTAGAAGTGATGCGTTTTGAAAACACCTTACAAGCCAATATTTACGTTGATAACTCACTAGATACTGATAGTATTTTTATACCGCCCATGCTGATACAACCTTTTGTAGAAAACGCCATCAAGCATGGTCTATTACATAAAATAAACAATAGAAAACTAAACATTAGTTTTAAGCTTTCGGCAAATAAACAAGCCCTAGAAATTGAAATTGACGATAATGGTGTTGGTAGAGATAGAAGCGCATTTATAAACGCACAAAAAAATGGTGAACACAATAGTTTTGCGATAGAGGCTAACCAAACGAGAATTGATATCTTAAACCAATTATCTCATAACAAAATTGTGCTAGAAATAATAGACAAAAAAGATGCTGACAATATTGCCAAAGGCACAACAGTAAAGCTTTTTATACCAAATGAATTTTTAGTTTGATGAAAGCAGAGGCGGTATTTGTGAAGCAAAAACTAGTTCTTACAAAAAAGAAAAATACTTATATTCAACCACCCTACCTTCACTTTACTAATGACACCTCCCGTTTTAAAAGCCATCATCATTGAAGACGAACCAAAAGCAGCACAGCTTTTAGAATTAATGCTAATTGCTGTAGATCCACAAACGGTGGTTGTAGATATTTGTTACGACCTACCGAGTGGTGTGCGCAGCATTAAAAAATTAAAACCCGATATCATTTTTTTAGATATTGAAATGCCAGGCTACAGCGGCCTTCGCTTACTGGAGTTTTTTGATAAAGACGAGGTAAATTTTGGTATCATTTTCACCACCGCCTTTAACAATTACGCTATTAAAGCTTTTGAGCTAAGCGCTGTAGATTATTTATTAAAACCGCTACAAGAAGATAAATTGCTTGAAGCCATTAATAAATATAGAAAGCGTAGCACAAGTAGCCAAAGTCAGCAAATAGCCGCCTTAAAACAAAACTTACAATCTACCGAAAATAGAAAAATGGCTATTCCTGTAGCCAATGGCTTAGAAATTGTAAAAGTGCATGACTTGGTTTATTTTGAAGCAGAAGGTAGTTATACCAAAATTCATATAAAGCACCAGCAGCCCATTTTAGTAAGTAAAAAGTTGAAATACTTTGAAGATTTACTTACAGAAGACCCTATGTTTATTCGCTGCCACAGAAGCTATATTGTAAACCTACAGAGCATTAAAAAATTTGTAAAAAGCGATGGTGGTAATTTGATTTTAGAAGACGGTAAAACCTTGCCCATTTCTCTAGATAAGGTTGATGAAATTGTAACCGCTTTAAATAAGCTGTCTTTTTAATTTGCGGCTAGCAATTCTTTAGCATCTGGCTCCATTAACACATAGGTTTTTACACCATTTATTGCCATTTCGTCTAGTATATCTACCACATTGGCGTAGCTTGCTTTATTAGTTGGTTTTATCAGCACTACCATTTTCTTAGCGTCTTTACCAAGCGAGTGTTGTTTGTATATCAATACGTCTCTAATGCCTTTTGCTGTGTAGTTGGTAGTGGCTGTAGCTTTTAAATCTTTACCATTGTAATAAGCAATTGTATTATCGGCACCAAGTATCAAGCTGATGGTTTTACTTTCTGGTGTTTTTGGTTCATCAATAACTGGCTTATCGCTTGGAACTACTATTGCCATTGCTTTTGCGTGGCTTAGTGTAGTTGTAAAAATAAAGAACGTAATTAGTAAAAAACCTAAATCTACCATTGGTGTTAAATCTACCCTAGTAGAAAGTTTTTTACCTTTTTTCACACCTCTACTTTTACGATTGTCTTGTACTTGTAACTCTGCCATAACGTTAGTTTTTGTAGTTAATAATCAGTTTGCTTTTAAGATGCATGTGATGATTATTTCCACAAAATGGCCTTTACCCTAGCAGGTTATTGGTGAACGTTATGCGTATTTTAGACTGAAAGTTTTCGATGGTTTTAAATATCTCAATCAGAGTAATTTTATCAATACGGGTTAATGTATTGGTATTGATAAAATTATCTGGCATAGTATGGTCGTGCATTATTTGTGTAGCATGCTTTCTCAACCGCATACCCATTAAGTAATAGTACGATTGTAGTAGTTCTTGGCATTCTTCTTCAGTAAATACACCCAAGCTTTTAAGTGCCTTCAATCGTTCCCCTGTGTTTACCTCAAATATGTGGTGACGTAATGCAAAAACACGTACCAAATCTACAATTGGCGTCATCGTTTTTTTAATGTCAAACACTTCGTGGTCACCAACTTTAAAGGTTTTGATATTCTTAAAGAAAGTAGTTAATGGTGGCTCGTACTGTAAAGCATTCTTTGCCATGAAGAAGAATAATTTCTCCATCGGTTTTTTCAACTCTTCATCCAAATAGGCCTTTAATTCTTCTAAAATACTGGCTTCGCCATATAAATATCTACAATCAAAAAATGTAGAAAATTGAATGACAGTTTCTGGTACACTTTCAGCCATCCAACTGTCGTAATTTCTTTTCCAGTGCGATAAAGAGTGCGTCCATTTTGGGTTTTGTGCCATATAGCCACCTGTGCAATACACAAAGCCTACTTGGTTTAATCTATCAGAAACAGTAGTGGCAAATTGTAAGAAATAGTCTCTTACTAATTCTCTTTGTTCATTGGCCTTATCTTCATAAATAATGGCATTGTCTTGGTCTGTTTTTAAGGTTTGCTCTTTACGGCCTTCGCTACCAAGCACCATAAACACAAATTTTGCTGGTGGCGGCCCCATTTCTTTAATCACACCTTCAATTATTTTTATAGCAATGGTATCAGATACCGTTGCTATTAATTGGTTCACAATTTCTGTATGTACACCATTGTTTAGCAACTGTAGTATTAACTCAGGAACTGCTTCCCACTTTCGTTTCAGCTCGTCTACAGATAAGGCTTGCCTTACGCTTTGTATAAATACCAAAGGCGATTGACCCTGTTCGCTTAGCAATTTATTTCTTGTAATAAAGCCAATGTATTCACCATCTTTTTCTATCAGTAGGTACCTTGTTCTGTTACGAAACATTTGCAAAATAATCTCGTACACATAGGCGTTAGAATTGATTGACACCAACGGATTATCCATGATATCTCTCACCGGTGTACTGTAAGGTAGCTGGTTAATAACTACCTTATCACGTATGGTTATATCTGTTATAAAGCCGATTAATTTGCCAGCATCGCTTTTTATAAACAAGCAACTTAGCTTGTATTGTGCCATTTGCCTTGCGGCTTCAAATACTGGTTCGTGCTCGTTACAGCTTACTATTTCACGGTATTCTATGCTTTCTATTCGCTTAGAAAATAATTGGTCTGGTGTGGTATAATGTTGCTCGAAAGACGAACTATTTTTATAAAAATGGGCAAATTCATCATCTAACATTCGCCTAGAAAACTCTGATATAAAATATTGGAAAAAGGGTTCGTAGGCTTGGCACAAGTTTTTAAAATACTTTCTGGCAAGCGTGTACACTTTTGTACCCTTTTTTACCACAATAGTTCGCAAGCATTTCTTCTCGTTTAGCAACATAGAAATACCACCAAAGCAAAAGCCTTTACCGTACACTTCTATCAAGCGCTTGTTTTGGCTACTGTCGTAAAAAAACGATTCGTATTCGCCTTCTACAATAATATCTACACCTTTTAAACTACTAGTTTGTTGCTTGTAAATGATACCATCTTTGTGGTAAGTTACTTCTTGCAAAACGGCGGCCGTTGCTGCTATCACATCATCTGGCAATAAATGAAATGGCGCTGAGGTTTTTAAAAATTCGGCTCTAGCATTCATAACTATTGGGTTATTAAAACGATGTAATTAAGCAATCTTTTTTTGTGAAAAATATTCTATGCAAAACACTATGGCATCACTGCGTTGGTGGCTTGTATAGATGCAATAGGTGCTTGTGTAAAGTTTGTAATTTCTTTTTGTTTTACCAATTCAAAAAAGCAATCTGCTGTAGCAATAGCATCATTCAAAGCATTGTGTTGATTACTTAATGGCTGATGAAACAATTGTTCGTATAAAGTACCTAGTTTAAGATAGCTTGTGCGTGGGTTTTTAACCAAATGCTTGGTGGCAAGCATGGTGCAAAATGTGGTAAGGCCTTTCAAAGGATTGGTCATTTTTTCTCTAAAAGCATCTGCACCAATAATGTGGTAATCAAGCTCTAAAAAATGGCCTACTAACAATGGTTTGTATTGCTGTACATCGCTTTGTAACATTTGCAATACTGTTTTTCTCGATACGCCATAATCACGCATCATTTGCTTGGTGATGCCATGAATTTTAAGCGATGAAATCGATATTTGAATATCCCTGTTGTTGATGAAATAACTCTGCGATTTTATTTTTTTACCAGCCTTATTGTAAACGCACCAAGATATCTGTACTGCAAAAGGCCAATTGCTTGCAAGATTGTAAGGCTTACCCAGATCAGCTGGCACATCAGATGTTTCGGTATCAATAAATAATACATATTGGCTCATGGCTACAACGGCTTGCTTAGTAGCTGTAAATATACGTTTTGTAAAACTTGACGTTTGTTTTTTGGATATAACACCTTATTGAAAATTTAATCAGTTTTTAATGCAAATAGCTTGAGTGAGGTTTGGGGTTTCATTATAGTACGCTTAATTTTGATTTGAAACGTATACCCATAAACTTTAACTACCTGCTTTTATATATGCAACAAACAAACCCTAATTTTTATCTTGAAGCTAAAAAAATTTGGCGTACTGTAGTTAATACCGATGCCGAGTACTCTAAAGCGCTTGAACAACAAATTGAACATTACCGAAAATTATTAAATATTTTTCAGGTAGGTAAGAGCTATATAATGGTATTTAATATTTTTCAAGTGCAGTTTGAGGTTGTAAGCGAAAGCATAAAAGATGTGCTAGGTTACGAACCACATGAAATGAACATTCAATTGTTTTTAGATAGTATACACCCTGATGATAAAAGCTATTTCTTAAATTTTGAACGCAGAATTACTGAATTTTTTAAGGCTTTACCATTTGAAAAAATACCCAAATACAAAGTACAATACGATATTAGGGTAAAAGCAAAGTGTGGGCAATACATACGCATACTGCAACAAGGGGTACAAATAGACTATGACGAAACCAATTATTACCGTACACTAGACGTACAAACCGATATTACACACATAAAAAAAGAGGGCATCCCTTGTTTTTCTATTATTGGTTTAGATGGTGAGCGATCTTACTACAACATACAGGATGCCGATGTTTTAAAAAAATCTTACGACTTATTTACAAAACGAGAGCGAGAAATTTTAAAATGTATTGTAGAAGGTAAAAGCAGTAAAACAATTGCTAATGAATTATTTATTAGCCTACATACTGTAAATACCCACCGAAAAAATATATTGGCAAAAGCTAATTGTAAAACACCTTTAGACTTAGCTACTAAAGCTATTAATGAAGGGTGGGTGTAGGGCTTCTAGAAGTGTAAAATGCAAAAAAAACGTCCGAAGTGTTTAAGTCTCGGACGTTTATGAGTTATAAAGACCTTATTCCCGAAGATTATAATATTATATTAAAGAATTACTCGCCTAAAAATCCCTCTTTGAGTGACTTAACATAGGCAGAAGTATTTGAGATTAGGTCCTCTTTTCTCAATGAAGCTAAATTATTTGGTTCATCAAAAAAATAATTAAATTGTGGTAGCTCAATTGTAAGTGTAATTGCAGCCTTTTTTAAAATTTTTTTACCTTTCTTTATTTGAGTACTAGCCCATGTACCAAAACTCATTTTACCACCTTTTGTGATTTGATAACTCCTACTTTGTGGCTCACCTTTATTTACTGCAAAAGGATCTTGAGGATAAACTGGATTTAAGTAAGATACAGCCCTTATTTTAAATTTCTTGTCTGCTTTGCTTACATTATATATAGAATCAACAAAATTGCCGTAGATTATACCATTATTTTCTTTTACAATAAACGCCATTTTTAATGATAATACAGCGTCTTGAGAGAAGCCTAATGCAATATTTTTATCATCAGTACGTGGATCAGCATAAATTCCTATCTCATAAAACTTGGAGGTATTTTTACAATGTATGGACGCAATTCTTGAAGGATTAAATTGTTGTGTTAAATAAAGTAAATATTGGTTTTCAATTTCTATTTTATCATTCTTACAGGATAGAGTATCGCCTATACTATATTCTTTACTAATTGGTGGCATTTGACGATTTGGGTCAACACAACGTTTCTCACAAAGTTCTTCATCTTTCTGCCCATTACAAGAATCGCAGGTTTTACGCCCAAAGTTTTCTTTGAAAATATTGTTTCTACCTTTTTGAATATTATCTGGAAATAATTCTGGAATAATTAGTAACTTCCATTTACAGTTTTGATTTTTCATATTATCTAAGCTATCTTTAAGAGCGTAGACAACATCAACACCATAAAATTCAGAACCGTGTACTCCTCCTAAAATCATTGCATTATCGGTGCCGCCTCGATTATAATAATATGCATAAATTGGTTTTTTCATCTTACTATAACCAATGAAAATCTTCTTACCCCAAACGTTATTTTGTTTTAAAAGCACTTTTAGATTTTCTGGATTTTCTAATATAGATTTCCTTGTTTGTGAAAATCCTAAGATTAAAGTCATTGTAAGGAACATTACTAAAAGAAGTTTTGCCATTGTATTTGTATTATGTTTATTTATAAATGAAAATTTGTATTAACCGAATGTATTGAGAATTCTATTTCTGCATGAACGTAATCGCACGTATATAAACAAATATGCGCATTCGTAAGTGTTTTTAATTTTTTCTAGATAAAAAGCTTAATTTCTGTAATATAAATTTTTATTTTTATTCCTTTATGCATCTACAATACCCTTTTTTTTCTTTTGGATATTTACCAAACCACACTAATTTTTCTTCCCCATATACAGTAAAACAAATAGCATAAGCTCTCCCAACTTCATCAGAATTAGTACTTGTCCAATACAATGTTTGCAAGTCTGAATTATAATCAATGTATAAATCAGGAAAATTTAAATTCTTATCCTTTACAAGTTTCTTATACGTGGTTTTAACTTTTTCATCCATCTCGTCTTTATCAATAATTTTAATTAAAGCTTTATACTCTTCACTTAAATTCTCCATATATCCAATTTGCCCATAGGTTTTAAATAGATCAATTATTTCGGTAGCAGTGGGCAGACGATAGCCCTTTGGGCAGGCTGTTTGTGCTGCTTCGTAGTTGTAAAACAAGCCGTATTTTCCATTATTTTTTGTATTGTTGTCTAGACTTGCATACGTGCCTTTCAGGGGAATTTCGTATGAATTACTATTTAGCCATGTATATTCACCAACTACTACTTCTCTATATTTTTTAGTGTTTTCTTTTCCAGCTATTGATTCATCAATATTATTATTGATGGGTTTAATTGAGCCTACTTCTTTCTGGTATATTTTATTCGCATCTATGGTGTTTTCTTTTCCAGCTATTGTTAACTCAATGCCATTAATATTGATGGGTTTAACGGGATTTATTTCTTTCTGGTAAGTTTTAGCCTTATCTACATTCAAAGGAGCATATGCTTCTATTACTTTTGATACCTCATACGTTAGCGGCACTTCGTTATTGTAGTATAAATTATATGTTTTTAGGTTGTCTAATTGTACATTCCAAAACCTAATACCTTTTCCATTATCACCACTCGTAAAAGTTTCATTTCTAGCTGAGTTTAATTTTAAAGTATTATACAAGTCGCCATTTTTGAAACTATTAAATGTTTCTTTATCCTTAAAATTAAAATTGCATATTCTAGACATCCCAGTATAGCTGCTGTATCTAAAATCTACATTAAAAAATAGCTTACTTCCTAAATCAAAAGCAGCCATTCTAGAGCTATTATCTTCAGTCGCTAAATAAACAGAAAGTTTTGGTGTTGCTTCAGTATTTTTATTTAAGTATTCGCTAATTATAAATTGAATAAATGCATAGAACTCTTGTTTGTCAGACATCTTATTAATAGCACTATATTTTTTTCGCTCTTGTTCTTTTTGTTGCTCTTTATCTTCTTTATCCTGTTTAATGGCTTTAACTAAATCAGTTATTGCAGGTAGCGCAACTTTTGCTGTATTAACAATATTTGCTGTTTTTTGAAATTTTACTACTTTATCATAATACTCCTGCGCCTTTGCCCTTGCTTCTTGTGTATTACTGTTGTTTATAGCAATGGCAAATTGCTTTTTTGCTTCATCGTAATTACCAGCGTTATTAGCTGCAACACCGGCATTAATTGCTTTAGTCCAGTTCTCGCTTTTTAATTGTATTTCGGCATTTTTTTCAGCCGTTTGCCTTTCTAGGTCTGCCTTACTTCTGTAGTACTCTGTAAGGTCGTTTTGTGGGGCTTGGTTGGTTGTAGTTGAGTTGGTATTGCCATTACCGCTATTTGTAGAGGTATTTGAGTTCGGTGTTTTTTTTCCGTTAATCTTATAGTTTGGCGTGCCATTATCACATTCAGCATAATTTATCCAACCTTCTATATTTTCACTACATCCACCATATCTTTCTGCAAAACATACTTTTGTAACATTTACAGTAAAATTAATAGAACTAGATTTATAGGGAACAGATGTGTATGTTTGGATTCCTCCTGGCTGTATAGTTCCCCATCCGCCTTTGATTGAACTCTCTCCATCAATTGTAACTGCACCATCGAAGCTAACAGCTTTAGAATAGTTATTTTTCCATCTAATATTCCACCAATAGCTATTTGTACTTTTATTATAGCCCAAATTATTTACACTGTATTGAATGCCTTTATAGCAAGAGACAGATAACCAAGGACTCCATTTAGGTTCTTGTGCAAAAACAAAAGTCAATTGAAAAAATAAAACCGTTATTAAAATTATTTTTTTCATTAAATGTATCTAGTTAATGTGTGTTGAATAGGGTTTTGCTAATAGTATTTTTACTATAATGGTTTATGGTGTACCCACTACTACTGAGTTTCCCCATTTCCAAGCATAGTATAATTGTTCAGCAGTTTGTTGATAGGTGAACCCAGTTGCAGGGTCGCTTATAACAATAAACCCACTTGGTGAAATACCTTGTAGCATTATAAAATGCCCTACCTGTGGGTTATTGTTTGGGTTTACCCAAGCTATCAACTTCCAGCCCGATGACAATGTTTTATATAAGTCAGTATAACTTGCCGGATAAGGTACTAGCCACGCTTTAAAACCGTATGATTTTAAAACGGCTGCAATTTCTCCCCCATTTGCGGGCCTATCTTGTGGCCACCCTGCTAGGCGGGCTACAATTTGTGCTTGTGATTGCATTACATTGGCTTGCCCTAAGGCACTTTGTATACAAGCAGCCCAGCACCACATAGATAGTTCTTGCTTATTTATTTGCGACTTAGCTTGTAATGCTAGTACATACAAACATGAGATGATGAGTATTTTTTTCATTTATAGCTTATTTTTTTGCCTTCACTTTTATCTTGTTTTCGGCTAGGCGGGTATTTTATTGTTTATCATTTCTTGTTCTGTAAGTTTATATACCATACAATAGCTTCACTTCTATTACGTACTTGTAATTTTTTGTAAATACTGGTAGTATGTTTTTTTACAGTATTTAAAGCCACGTTCATTTCATCACTAATTTCTTTATTTAAGCTACCTATTGCCAAAAACTCTAATGTTTTTAACTCTTTATTGGTTAGTTTTTCGGTTATCATTAGTTAGTTGTTTATAAAGTATTTGTAGATGTGAAATATAATTACCCTTGAAAAGTAGTAGGCGGCATTGCCAACCGCCTCACTACAGTTGTAATACATACCCCTATGTAATAACAAATTCTTAAAGCTTTTTTTCAAATGCAATTGCTTCAACCTCATTGCCTTCCTGCCTTCCTGCCTCCCCTGCCTTTACACCACCACGCTTACCACATCGCTTTGTAGCCCAAATTGGTCGTCGGTAGTATCTATATAGTAAGCGTAATAGTCTCTTTTTTCGGGCTTGCCTTCTGTGGCATTGGGGCGGTTATCGTGGTAAGGGCTGTGGGTGTCTAGTGCCAAAAAGCTAAAGGCGGTTTCTTCGCCACGCTTGCTATAAATTTTTACGCCATTGCTTTTTTGCTT
>NZ_JBQWIE010000057.1:0-16489 GCF_056745525.1 Parasediminibacterium sp. HNIBRBA5674
AAAGGATGATGTGTATATTAAACGATAAGTTCTTAGAAAATATACTCTTTAAAGAAATTTAGATGCGTTTGCCCTGTCAATACAACTATAATTGATTCAGAATTTGCTAATAGTTTTGACTTTACTTTGGGAAAAGCTCAAAATAAGATGATAAGATATGCCATGAGTAATACATTTGGTTTTGGAGGGCACATCGCATCTATTATTTTTAGAAAATTTGAAGTTTAGATTCATACGGCAGTAGAATTCAAGTAGTAATTATGATTAACCAAACTAGCTATACACTTATTAATAAACAGACTGGGAAACCTGTTTTTAAGTTATCCTATTTTGATGGGAACGACTGTTACAAAGAAATACAGAGAAGTAATTTTTTTAGCCTTATTTGGGTAAAGGAAGGAGAAGGGACTGTAAATTTTAATCTTACAGACTATAAGTTCGACAGAAATTCCTTATTCGCCTTTGCACCTTACCAGCCTTATTTTTTTACAACGACAAAGCCACTTAACGGAATTGCACTATTTTTTCATTTTGATTTTTTTTGCATTCACAAGCACCAAAAGGAATTAGAATTAAATGGAGTACTCTTCAATAATGTATTTGAAAAGCCTTTTGTTAGGGTAAATGATGTTTTAACAAACATGTTCGAGCATCTTAGTTCTCAAATTGAGACAGAAATGCAGAATGAGGCGCTTGCACAACATGAGTTATTAGTCTCTTATTTGAAGATTTTTTTGATTACTGCATCAAGATTAAAAGTTGAGCAGCAAGTCAAAAAAGTAATAGAACAAGATAAAAGTAAAGAGCCTTTCATTTTGCAGAAATTAAAAGATGCGATTGAAGAAAATTATAAAATAAAGCATTCACCAAGTCAATATGCTGAAATACTCTATATATCGCCAAAGGCACTTGCTAAAATTACAAAGTCACATTTTAATAAGACGCTTTCTAACCTTATAAGTGAACGAATAATTATTGAAGCGAAAAGGGAACTTTATCTAACTGATAAAACAATAAAGCAGATTGCATACGAGCTAGGATATGACGATGAGTTTTATTTTAGCCGTTTTTTTAAAGTTAATACCGATATATCTCCACAAGCATATCGGGAGACAGTAGGTTTTGCAAAAGGCTTGAATTAGAATATAAAGTAAGAAGCTAGAAGTGTTTTACCATGTAGCTGATAATTTTATTTTGGATGGCGCGGTTAAGCCTTTAAAGGTGTTCTAACTCTCTTTCAAGGCTTTTAAGCCTAATAAATTGTTCTTTAGGAACACGAACACCGTTATAATAGCACATGGCGGAGAATTTAGTCAATGGTCAATAGGCAATAAACGATAGTAAAACCGATGTGAGGGCAAATTACAGGAAAGAAAGGAAAGCAACAAAGGGGAAAGATTGCTTCGTTCCTCGTAATGACGGGTTAATAATCCCAACAGTTATAATATTTCATATCACCCACTATTTTTCGCTTTCTAGCCTTCATCTTGTGCCAGCAAATGCCTACTATTTTATAATCTAGAATAAGCTTGTAGAGTTCTTTCCATGAGCTATATTCTTTTAACATACCATCTGACTCCTCATAAGGTTTAGTTTGCTCTTTTGACAAGTAATAGGGTTTATCTACTATAATGGTGATTTGTACAACTATCATAAAGCCTAACATATATACCGTGCAAAGCTTGCCCCATTAACATCGGAATAAAAATTGAAGTATCAATTTGCATTTTGACTATAGCTTCTTTTACTGTACGCTCTAACAAGCATTTGTCCATAAGTTCAATATCTTTTGAATCACATTTTGGATATTGCGCTTTGATTTCACTTATTTGGATAAATGTCAATAATATAAGTATGGTGTACCTTAAAATTGTTCTCATGTGTATGACTTCTAAAATACGATTGTACGCTTTTTAATTACTGTAAACAAATATATTGAATAGTAAAAGATGGCTAGCACATGGGTAGCAAGGTAAAACAGCCTTGAGCCAAAAAGAGCCGAGCCTTGCGGTACACTTATCCGCAATGAGCAGAGCAGCGATAGCGTGCCGACTAACGCCACTGGCATATCATAGAAGTGGCGGCGTGCGCTACACTAGGTGGTAGCAAAGAGAGGCACGAAGTGCCGTTTGATAGCAACGTTTATCGCAAGTGTATGGCGTGTGTTTTTGTTAGATCCTTCGCAAGCTCAGGATGACAAGCTAAGCTGCGAGGCTATACAAGAACCATGACATACACGCAGCCTAGTGTAGCCGCAAGGCACGCAAAAATTATGGGCAGCAAGCATTTCAATATGCTTATTTATGTTGCATTACCAATCTTTGAAAACATATCAGATACATCAAAAACAGAATGCAGATTTTGGTTAGGAAAAAAATATAGTGAAAGAATTAGCAATAGACTTTCTGACCAAGAGAAAGATGATAAATACAAAGTTTTTGCAGAACAAAAGCAAAAAGAATTTGAAGAAACTGACTTTAAAAATTTCAAATATTTGGAAGTAATTGGTAACACTGAAGACCACGATGAATTTAATAAAGCAATTGCCAAATCAGAATCTGTTAAAGGGAATCAACAAATTGTTTTTGAAGCAAAAAATGAACCTTTTGAAAACAGGAATGGAAAGAAACTTGAATGGATTTTTGGCTCACTTGCAATTGGACTTTTTGCCTATTTTATTTTTCTATTATTTCCAAAGTTTCAAGAAAATCAATTACAAAACTTCAAAAGTGGCAAAGTTGAAAAGGATACAGACATTAAAGAAATGCTTGAATTCTTTATACCCAAAGAAGGGTTTTATATTACACCAATTTTGATAAATCTAAACTTACTTGTTTTCATTGCAATGGTAATTGCAGGGTTTGGTTTTGTTTCATTCAAAGGTGAAGACTTATTAAATTGGGGTGCTAATTTTAAACCTGTAACAACTAATGGACAATGGTGGCGACTTTTGACAAATACATTTATGCACGGTGGACTAATGCACATTTTAGCAAATATGTATGGACTTTTGTTTGTTGGTATTTTTCTTGAACCACTTTTAGGAAAGAAAAAATATTTACTCATTTATTTGACGACAGGAATTTTAGCAAGTGTTGCAAGTATTTGGTGGTATGATGCTACTGTAAGTGTTGGTGCATCAGGTGCAATCTTTGGACTTTATGGTTTCTTTTTAGCCACACTACTTTTAAAAGTTTTTCCAGCGGATTTTGGAAAAGCATTTTTGACAAGTACACTTGTTTTTGTTGGTTTCAATTTACTTATGGGTTTTACAGGTGGCATTGACAATGCTGCACACATTGGTGGACTTTTAAGTGGTTTTGTAATTGGACTTATAATGTCAAAGCAACTAAAACAACAAGTAGAAATTAATGCAGAAAGCGAAGAATAACGGCACACAACATTGGGTTTTGTGCAAGTTGGGCAGACGTAATAACAATGAGCATTTGTAATTCTATTTAGCTTTTGTTCGGGCAGGACAAGCAACATTCAAATTTAGTTCTTAACTTCAACTTTATATTTTCAATCAGCAGCGGTTCCGGGCAGACGGAATTCTATTTCCCAACCTGCACAAAGCCCTGCTCGTTGTGTGTCATGCCCAGACCGTCCACAATTGATATATCGGTTTGACACTTATTTTTATTTCTAATTTTTAAAATAATTTTTATGAACAAAATAAAATTCGTTCCATCTCACTATTGGGACAAAAAAACTATGACACTTGACTCTGCTACAACAGAAGAACAGTGGCAACAAGTTCAAGATGTTTGCAGTGACCTCAATAATAAGTATAAAATTGAGCAAGGTTGCAGATTTCACCCAGACAGAGAACAAGTAATTCAGCTTGGGCTTTTTAATAAATTTGTGGATATTCAAATCCAAAGGTCGGACACTTGTTGCTGCCATGATATAGTTGAAAAATTAATTAGTATTAGAAATACAGAACTACTTAGGTTAAACCCGAATTATTTTAAGAATACACCAGAGTAAGTTTAAATTTCGGTTCATTTTTAAACTCGTCTTTTGAAAGTATAGACATTTGAGGCAAGACAACATAAACTTTAAATTTATCGTTGTGTTTTTTTTCAAATTCTAATATTTTATTGTTAAAATCAATACTTAGTTCTTTTATTTCTAAATCAATTTGTTCATACATAATTTTATTGCCTGAACGACTATTGGTTAATTTTTGTTTGACAATTCGCAGCCGTTACAGGCGTAGTTAGCGGTTGAAAAACTTTAATAAAAATTTCGGTGGACAAATGGCACGAACACACAACATGGGGTTTTGTGCAAGCAGGGCTTGACGTTGTTATCTTCGGCTTTTAGCCCATCGGTGGGCTTTTGTTCGGGCTTGACATTATTAATTTAGCTTTTAATTGTTATCTTCAACATTAGTTTTTTAATCGGCATTTGTTCCAGCAGACGAGTTTCAAATTCCCTGCCTGCACAAAGCCATGTTCGTTGGTGGCAATTTTTGTGGACAGACAATACCTAAATATTTTAAAATAAATGAAACGTTGGACTTGCATATTATTGATTTCATTTCTCTCAACTTTCTCGTTTGGACAGACTGACACTTCAACAAAAACAACAATTGACAGTAACAGAAAAATTGAAAAAGTTGAAATAGTAAATAAATCCTTTGACGAACTTGTAAAATTTCAGACTGTAAAAAAGACTGACGAAAAATCAATATGGGACACACTAATTCCATTATTAATTGGAGCAGGTTTGACATTGCTCACTCAAATACTAATGGATTTTCAGAAAAATAAGAAGGAAAAGAAAACGGACATATTATTGACGAAATCAGAGTTAGAAAAACTAAAATATCTACTAAAAGACAATTACAGAGAGTTAGCTATGCACAAGGCTCATAAATACTATTGGTACGGACACTATTAATTTGAATCATCAAAGGAAAATCCAGACTTAAAAGAAGTGGACAAGTTTTATAACTATCATATGAATTCAAGCAGTAAAGTGAGAGATACGGAAACTAAAATTTCTGATAATTTTGCAGAATATTGCAAGCAAGTTTCTAAACTGCAACACTTGACAGAATTTAACGAGAAAGTAAAAACGCTTATCAAAGAATATCAAGATTTCAAACCCCCGAAACCCAAAGACCTTGTTGCACAACAACAAAACGACTTATATAAACTTGAACGAGAAGAAGAAGACCGACTATTTAGCGAATATCAAAACTACATTAGAATAATAGAAAACATAAACAGCGAACTGCAATAAAACTGCCACCAACATTGGGTTTTGTGCAAGTTGGGCAGACGGATTAAGCCTCAACTTTTGTTTTTCAATTTGGCTTCAGTTCCAGCAAGACGTTATAAATTTGGCTAATGAATAAAACATCAGCAATATTGCAATCATCAACTTCGGTTACGGGCAGACGGAATTCTATTTCCCAACCTGCACAAAGCCCTGTTCGTTGGGCGTTATGCTAACAGACCACTATCCTCAAACAAAATATGATTGCAGAATTTATTGGACAAGGCTTACATAAAGGTGACAATGAAACTTGTGGAAACTATTTATGTTCATCAATCAAATGTTCTCACTTTACTAAAATCACATTTTTTGTCGCGTTTGTTCGTTTAAAAGGGTTGCTTGAATTAAAGCCATTTATAAAACAAGCAATCCAAGAAAAAAGAAAATTCACTTTTTACGTTGGCATCAATGACTATATTACTTCCAAAGAAGCATTAGAGTTGTTATTAGAATTGGGTGTTGAGACTTATACTTACAATGCAGACTTATTTATCTTTCATCCAAAAGTTTACTTATTTGAAGGAGCTAAAAATAGAATAATAACAGGTTCATCAAACCTGACAAAAACTGGGCTTTTTTATAATGTGGAATGCTCTTTATTGTTGGATTTTAATAAAGAAGACAAACAAGGAATGAAAGTTCTAAATCAATTAAAGGACTATTTCAATCCATTGTTAGACTTTGAAGACTCAAATTTAGAGTTTGTAACTAATGATTATATTAATGAACTTTTTGAAAAAGGAATTATTCCAACAGAAAAATTTGAAGATAATGGGCTTGACTTTGAAAACAAAAAGGCAAAGAAAATCGCTATACCTGAAATTGGGGAATTGGGGAATATTGAAGTTGTTGAAGATAAACCAAGAAAGAAATACGCCAATAATTTTTTGACAATTGATGATGCATATTTAGATAAATGGGATTCAATGTTTTTAAGGATGAAAGCCTACATTGAAAAATATAAAACAAGCACGGTAAAACGTGATTATACTGACCACACTTTATATGCTTGGTATCAAAAGCAAAAAAGAATTTATAATCATCCCGAAATTCAAATGCCAAAGGAGCACATTGAAAAACTAACATCAATCAATTTTTATTTTGGAGATGGACATAAATTAAGAGAAGAAGAAATCGTTAACGAGTGGATTGAGTTATTGAAAGACGCAATTGCAAACAATGAAAGGATAATACAAAATCAAGGTTACGAATACAAAGGTAAAAAGCTTGGAACTTGGCTTATAGGAATATCACAAGCAAACAAAAAAGGTAATAAGCTAGACGTCAGAAAACGTATTGAAGAAGCAGGATTTGATTACTCAAAAACAAGTAGAACTGTTGAGTTTGTAATTTCACGACTTATAGCAGACTTGTATAAGGCTGAAAATCCCAACAAACTTGATTGGAGAACTCGTTTTTTCAAACACATCAAAAAGAAAGAAAAATTAGACGAGAATACAATAAAAGAGATTGAATTTGTTTGGGAGTTTCATTTTAATGAAAAACCTGTTTGGGGCAAAATACATTCTGGAACTGTTGACAGAACAGAAGAATGGAAGGCATATAGAAGAAGTGAAGGACAATGGTTTCCAATAGTTTTAAATAATGGAGAACCTATAAAATTGTATCATTGGGTTAAAAGGAAAAAAGAAAGCCAAAGACAAATGAACAGAATTAAAAACAAGTTTAACGAACAAGAACTTTCAGAACTCAAAAATTTAGGCTTCCCAGTTTGACAGAAAAGAAGCACAAACGCCCAACAAAAGGTTTGGCAATATTGGGGCTTGACCGAACTCAGCATCAACATTTGTAATTCTATTTTCCTTTCGTCACTGGCTCGACAGAACGCTTTTGAACATTTGTAATCGCAATCAACAACAGTAACTATATTTGGCTTCAGTTCAGGCGTGACGAAACGCAGTTGCCCCAACATCGCCAAGCCCTGAACGTTGGCTGTTATTTTAGACAGACCCTAAAATGAAAAAATTACTTTTACTTTTCTTTTCAGTTTTTTTATTGACAAATTGTTATAGTCAGCAAGACACTAAACAATTTACTAATGACAATTCAATATTTGAAAAAACTGAAATTATTTGCGACACGGTTTTTAAAAACAAGAAATATAAATTCATATTGACATCTTTTGACTCAACAAGTAATGACCCAGACAAACCAAATACTTTCTTTACATTTCAAGCATTGAAAAACGGCAAATATGAAACTGTTTTTGCAGACACAATTTACTGCGAAAGACAAGGAATTGAATTTAATGTTTTTACACCTAATAATTTAAAATCAGTCCTTGTACAAAACAATGAGGACATAAGAAACAACTGGACTTATTATTTGTACTTGATTGACACAACTCACGACAAACTGAAAAAAGTAAAAGGGTTTGAAGAAATTAAAAACCCCAATTATTTAAAGAAATACAACCTAATTGACAATTACGTTATTTCAGGTAAAGCTTGGACAAGTTTTTACAAAATTCAAAAAAACACTGTTAAACACTTTGACGTTGTTGTGTATGACAACCATACTGAAAATAGTAGTTATGACAAAGACTATAAAAAAGCACTTAATTCAATATTGAAAAAGACAAAAAACAACAGCCAACATTAGGTTTGGCATTATTGGGGCTTGACGAATATTGTCTCAACATTTGTTCTTTATTGTGCTTCACTTCGGGCTCGACGTTATAAATTTGGCTTATGAATAAAACATCAGCAATATTGCAATTATTGGGCTTCGGTTATGGGCAGTCGGAATGCTAATTCCCCAACAAACGCCAAGCCTTTTTCGTTGGCTGTAACCTTTTTGGACACAGCATTAAATTCGTAGGTTGACTTAAATCATACGTTTTATTTCTTGACACAACATAACAATCAAAGTAATCTTTTATGACATTTGACTTAAACACAGCTAAAAAAGTAATTGCTCATTATTCTTATCTTATTGGACAAGACATAAGTGACAAATTTCCAGAACATAAAATTCATCACATAGTTATTGCCCCATACGACACAAATCAATTTACAGCTTTCATAGGGTCGTTTAATCAAAATGAAAATAACGAAGCATCACTATTAGCATCTAGTTTTGACAAATCAAAAGTAAAAGTCATAGTTATTCATCACGACAAATGGCGTGGAGACATTTTACACTACGACATTGACAAGTTTCTTACTGAAAGACAGATTGATAAAGTTTATCTTAATACTGATTTTTCAGCAACCCCAAATCAATAGAAAACCCAATGACAAATTTACTATCCAGCTTTGACGGCACTACAATAAGACCATTCGGCGACACAAAATACTTTTCTCTTAATTCACTAACTTGTTTTGTGACGCTTAATTTCAAATCGTCTAACTCTTTTTGTAATTCACTTAGTTCTAACATAAAGGCTACAGCCAACAAAAGGTTTTGCGTCATGGCGGCTTGACGGAAGTACAATCAGCTTTAAATCGCTATTCAACTGTATATCCATCAGAAGGAACGCTTTTGGGCTTTTAATTTTAATATTTAACATTTGTATTTTTATTTAACTTTAGTTTCTCGGCTTGACGTTAATAAAACCGCCACGAACGCAAAGCCTTGAACGTTAGGTGCAATTTTTCCGAATCTCTCTAACTTGACAAGCAACTCAAAATTTGACTACCTTTACAAACAAAATTATAGGACTTCTTGAAAGTTGAACAAAACATACAAAGATTAAAATATTTGCTGTCGTTGCTGAAAATGTCAGTAGATGAACTATTGCCTATAATTAGCGTAGGACTAAAAACGCCTATCACTAAAGAACAAATTTTTGCTACAAATATTGAAATTGGACATTTAAAGCGAATAGACAAGCTTTTCAATAAAGGTATTCATTACTATTTAGACCCAAAATCACCAGACATTTCAAAAGATGCAAGTATCTTTTTTAGAAAAAATAAGTTTGACGTTGACTTGAATTTGGGAGCAAGAAAAATAGTAAATCACTTTGAAGAGTTTAAAATTTCACTTTCAGCTATTGCAGAACTCTCAGACATTAAGTTTGAAAGACAATTACCTATCTATAAAATTTCAAATAGCCCTAAAAATGTAGCAAGTGAAATTAGGCAGCTTATTGCACCTGAATTTAAAGACAAATCAAAAGAATATCTAACTGAACTAATAAACAAATTAGCTGAGAAGAATATTTTAGTTTTTGAGTTTGTAGAAACTTGGAATAAAAAAGACAAAGCTAACATTGATGGATTTTTTCTCAAACCCAATGTTATTGTATTAAAAAGATACCAAATTTCATTTAAAAGAGAAATTTTTACCCTTGCACACGAATTAGGTCATTATTTATTAGACGAAGAAGAAATTGATAAAATTGAATACGATGATTTAGCTAATCAAAATTTATCAAAAATTGAAAATTGGTGTAATGACTTTGCCTATTACTTTTTGAGTGGGGAATTTGAGAAAACAATTGAATCTATTGACAATTCAAATGCTCAAAATGACTATAATATTGATTTAGTAAAGAGCATATCAGATAAAACACATTTAAGCAGAATTGCTATTTTCACCAAATTATTACTCTTAAATAAAATCAGCCCTGCCAACTATAAAAAGGTAAGAAATGAATTTGAAGAAGAATTTAGAATTGCACAAGAGAAAATAAATAAGCAAAGAGAACTTGACAAGCAAAATGGAATTAACACAGGCGGCTCTACACCAATTCCAATAAAATCACCTTTGTTGGTTTCAACTATTCAGACAGCATTTTATGAAGGAGTAATTAATGAGTATGAATTTTGCAAAAAACTAAATATTAAACCCGAAAAGATAGACAGTTTCCTATATGAAAGTAGTAATTGATACCAGCTCATTATTGTCGTTGGTTCGTTACTACTTACCATTTGACAAACAGAAAATATTGTTTGAAATTATAAAAGTAAAAATAGCTAATGGCGAAATTTTGGTTATTGACAAAATAATTGATGAATGTGAATATACTTCCAAAGGAATTGTATTAGAAACACTTTCTTTCCTTACTGACAAAGACTTTAATAAAACACATAAACTTCCACTTAACACAGAGTTTATTCTTCCACCAGCACCTGCCAAATTTTACAGAATGGTAGACAACAATTTTGTTGTTGCTGTGCAAAGAAAAAGATTGAACGAAATGCAGTACGATTCACAAAAGAATGATTTTATGAACTCTGCTGATATGAAAATGATTTTAACGAGTTTAAAGCTGAAAAGCGAAAACCCAATAGAAGAAATTTATCTTGTAACAGAAGAAACCGAAGCAAGTAACGACAATAAAGTATTTAAGAAAATTCCTGCAATTTGCTCACAGTTAGACTTGCAAACAATAAACATTCAACAACTCATTGACAAATTGGACGGCATCGAAATTGAAATCAAATAAAACTGCACCTAACATTGGGTTTTGTGCAAGTTGGGCAGACGGAATAACAATGAACGTTTGTAATTCTGTTCAGCTTTGGTTCGGGCAGGACGTACATCGCTGAACTTTTGTTCTTAACTTCAACTTTATATTTTCAATCAGCAGCGGTTCCGGGCAGACGGAATTCTATTTCCCAACCTGCTCAAAGCCCTGCTCGTTGGCAGTAATGCTATGACAGACATCAATTTCTAATATTAATCTATGGAAGCAAAGACAGAAATAAAATATATATTCACTAACATAAATGACTTGCTTAAGTTTGGAGAAGCTAAACACGGTGGACTTGTTGTTTTTAATAGTGCACTTGTGATTGGAATTATATCAAGTTATAGCACATTAACTCACGTAACAATTAAACCAGTACTTTTAATTGGCATTGTTTGTTTTGGAATTTCTGTTTTCTTGAGCATCATTTCCCAATTCCCTGTAACTAAAAATATTTTTTTCAACAAGAAAGACCTTGCTAATACTAACATTTACTTCTATGGACATTTAGCACATTTAGACATTGACCAATTTATTACAAGTTATAAACAAACTGACACAAACTTTAACCCAAACCAATTTGACAAAGATTTAATCAATCAAATACTTGTTAATTCAAGAATAACAAGAACAAAATTTATTCTTTTCAAATTTGCAAGTTATATTACTGCATTAGGTTTTGGAATTATTGGTTTATCAACATTAATAAAGATAATATGCCCATAATTGATGATATTAAAAACAAAGTTGACGGCTACTTTAATGATAAATATGAGGTAGAGGAAACCACAATTATTCCAACCACAGATTATTCAAAGCTGACATTTGGGAATAAAGGATTAACTGCTGACTTAACTTTTCTTTTTATAGATATTAGAAAATCAAGTCAACTTCACGATACTTATGGATACATAGACGCTGCGAAGATTTATCAGAGTTTTCACGATATTAATGTACGAATAATAAATAGTAGAGATGGTCAAGTAAGAGCCTTCGATGGAGATAGAATTATGGGAGTTTTTTCAGGTGGCAGAAAAAACAATAATGCTGTTGAGGCTGCTTTAAATATTCGCTGGGCAA
Source organism: Parasediminibacterium sp. HNIBRBA5674 (assembly GCF_056745525.1). Classification (NCBI taxonomy): domain Bacteria; kingdom Pseudomonadati; phylum Bacteroidota; class Chitinophagia; order Chitinophagales; family Chitinophagaceae; genus Parasediminibacterium; species Parasediminibacterium sp. HNIBRBA5674. The sequence continues at coordinate 11,810 of NZ_JBQWIE010000057.1, forward strand.
TCGCTAATATTTTAAATGTAAAGTTTAAACCAAACTATGCAATCAATATTGGAATTGGTATTGACACTGGTAAAACTTTAATCACAAAAGTTGGTAAAGGGCGTGATGTAAGCAATAATGATTTAGTTTGGGTTGGTAAAGCCTGCAATTATGCTTCTCATTTTTGCAATGAGTCTGAAAATAAAATTTATATAAGCCCCACAGTTTTTAATCATTTAGAAGATAAGAACAAAATCAGTGAGAGTAAACCCATATGGGAAAACATCAACATGACTTTGAAAAATAAAACTTTAGTTTCTTGTTACAGAACTAATTATTGGTGGAGTGCTTTTAATTGACAAAAGAAGCACATACTGCCAACATTAGGTTTGGCATTATTGGGGCTTGACGAATATTGCTTCAGCATTTGTTCTTTATTGTGCTTCAGTTCGGGCTTGACGTTATAAATTTAGCTTATGAATAAAATATCAGCAATATTGCAATCATTGTGCTTCAGTTATGGGCAGACGGAATTCTAATTCCCCAACAAACGCCAAGCCTTTTTCGTTGGCTGAGATTTTAAACGACACACCATTATGACAGCAGTAATAGGAATATTAAACAAAAACAGTATGACAATGGCTGCGGACAGTGCAGTTACTGTTACAGGCGGAAATAGTAAGAAGATTTATAACACCGCAAATAAAATTTTTGGCAATGATATACTTGTTTACACTTGATGGTTTAAAAAATAAGCAGGTGTAAAATCCTGCTTATTTAATTACTCAACATCTTTTTTTGGTGGTGGGACGCTTAGTAAGCCTTTAAGTTGTTGGTCAAAATTTGTAGGATTTTGCGTTGTCACATCTTCTTTCTTAGCTAAATTATCTATTTCATCTAAATCTGTAAATGGGATTTCTCTTTGACCATATTTGTCATTTATATGCCTAATAAATTGCCTTTTGGTTTCTGATATAGATGCTAATGTTTCTACTGTGTAGATAACCTTTTTTAATGCTTCTCTACCTACATCTGGTGTCAAAGATTGATGCAACCTATATTTATATCCACCGCTTTTAGCTTTAGGTGTTTTTTCTTTCAATTTTTCTAAGACAAAAGTTCCTTTTGGTAAATTCTGATAAATAAATCTATTGGTTATATACCCGATAAACTTCGGCTTTCTTTTTATATTTTTTTCAGTAAATGGAATATCCCATAATCTAAAAATTTCCTTGTAAAAGCTAAGGTGAAAGGCTTGTTGCCATTGCAATATTTCGTCAGAAATGAACTCTTTAAAAATTACTTGCAATTCTTTTTTCTCTCTATCATATTGGTATCCTGTTGCTTCATCAATCAAAGCAATTAATCCCACTTTAGCAAATGACCTAACTAATATTTCACATTGTTGGGCAATAACCTCTTGCCTTGCTGAAAGTTTTATTTTTTTTCTAGCTTCTAAAAAGCCATCGCATATATCTATCAATACGGTTGCTTCAAATCCATTAATAATAGTTTTACCAAAATGGCATTCTAATGGTTCAAAGTGGCCCACCTCTCGACCCTTGTAAATAAAGGGTTCTAGCGTTTTTTGGTTCAAATATCTATTCAATCGTGACCCACTAGTTAATTTGCCATCTTCATCGTCAACCATCTTTAAAATCGACTGCATACCACGACCAGAAATAACCCTTGTGCCATCTTCTAAAACATAGCATGGCAGTTCAAAATTCCCTATATTTATAGAACCATCGTATTTTACTATATTTTTCATTTTATTAAATTTTGGTAAGTTAATCTTGTATTAGTAATGCTAGAAAGTATAAAATCAAATCTTACTTGTGTATTAAAATTACGTGTATTGAAACGAAAAGAAAATTCGTCAACATAGCTTTGCAAATGCCCTTTGCTTACCCAATGGTAAATGCCATCAATCCCACGTTTTAAATGCGACCAAAAGTTTTCAATACCGTTAGTGTGAGCCATTTGGTTTACGTATTCCTTTGCACCGTGATTAACTCTTAAATGAGTGTAATCGTTTTTCAAATCTTTGTATGCGGTATATTCATCAGTCATTATAACGGTATCTTGTTCTACTGTTTCGTAAATGATTGGCAAAATGGTTTCTTTGTTTCTATTTGGAACAACTTTAGCAATAACATTACCGTCTCTTTCAATCATTCCTAAAACTGGTTGTTTTTCGTGAAGTGTACCACCGTTTTCATTTTTATTTTTCTTATTAGCGTGCTTGTTACTTGCAGCACCACCAACAAAATTTTCATCAATTTCTACAACATTTCCTAATGTATCTTTAAAATTAGGGTGGTCAAAAGCATAACGTAATCGGTGCAATAAAAACCAAGCTGATTTTTGAGTAACTGAAATATCTTTAGCTAATTGATGAGATGAAATACCTTTTTTGTGAGAAGAAAAAACATAAAGAGCTAAAAACCATTTTTGTAGTGGTATCTTAGTATTATCGAAAATTGTGTTAGTTCTTACGTTAAAGTATTTGCCTGTTGACTTGCATTTGTATTTGTTACCTGCACATTTATAAACCTTAGAAGTTTCATCAAATGGCGAGGTAATACCTTCGCTCCAACGCAATCTTTCTAAGTGGTCAATGCAAAATTGTTCAGTAGGGAATGCTTTAAGTAAATCGAAAATGCTTTTAAATTCTGGTAACATATATTTCTATTGTGGTGTAAAGATATGCTTATTATTTTAACATAAAAATTTATTTGGTGTAAAATTGTATATTATTGCCAAATTTTTACTTTATCAAAGTATCATCCCATCGGAATAATGATATACAGTTCTTCAACTTTTATGGAGACACCATGGGAAATAATAATAAAGCTCTACAGAAAGGAGCTGACAGATAAACATTTCGACAAAGTTGAACATTACAAGGATGACTTTCTAAGATATTTAAAAGCAAATGACTATTTCACAAATCCAACTGCACAACTTTCAGAATTGAAAAGCTTTGCTTATTGGCATTTGGGTGCACTAAAAGATAGAGTTGCTAAGAAACTTGATGGCACTAAATCAGAAGCAGAAATATTAGCTGATTTTAATAGTTTCACTAAAGCGGACTTAGAGGAAATTTTAGCAACTTATAATGATGGTGATGAAACCTTATCAGATTTTGCAGACTATACACTTGAGCAGTTTAATGCTTATTCGGACGCTGCTATTTCAGAAGTTAGCGATGTTGTTTTTGATGGCATTGTTTTAAATGGAGACATAAGACCATTGATTAATGACTTGTATTGGAGATACTTTAAATCGTTGAACTTTTTAGGTAGAGAAACAGGGTTAGTATTTGGCGGATTTGGAGAAAAACAAATTTACCCATCAGTAACAGCAATCAGAATTTCAGAAGTTATTGACAACCGACTTAGATACAAAGCTGACCTTTCAGATGAAATTTCTGATTCAAATAATGGTTCAATACTACCATATGCACAAACAGACGTAATTAACATGTTTATTAAAGGAATTGACCCAGACATTGAGTCAACATATGTTTCAGCGATAGAAAAAACATTAGCAAAGTATAATACCACGGTAGCTGACATTATTGGAGCAGCCAATCAACCTCTATCCGATGCAATAAGAAACAATGACAATTCAGCTTTACTAAAGGAGCTTATTGATGAAATTAGTAGAATAAAACAGGATACACAGATAAGTCCAACGGTAGATACCGTAGCAATACTATCAAAAGAAGACCTTGCAGAAATGGCTGAAAGCTTAATTTATTTGACATATCTAAAGAGAAGAATATCTTCGTCTGAGGAAAGTGTCGGAGGTCCGATAGATGTTGCAATAATCAGTAAAGGGGATGGATTTATTTGGAAAAAAAGAAAGCATTATTTCAACGAAGATTTGAATAAACAGTTTATGTCTAACTATTTTAATAAATGATTATGCTTAAAGAGCTTATAAAAAAACAGGAAAATAAGTCATTAGCAAAATTTGCTAAAAAGACAACTGATTATGGGAGACATAATAAAGTTTCGCCTGAAAAATATGCAGACGACATTTCTGACCGAATGATTAAAGCTCTAAAGAAAAACCTCAGCCAACATGGGGTTTGCCAAAATACGGGCTGACGGAAGTTATCTTCGGCTTTTTGTAATTCTATTGTACTTCATATCGGGCTGGACATTTTCTATTTAGCTTTTTGTTGTTAACTTCAACTTCAGTTTTTCAATCATCATCAGTTCCGGGCTGACGGAATACTAATTCCCGTACTTCGGCAAGCCCTGTCCGTTAGCGGCAAGCAAAAACAGACACACCCTAAGAGTAAGAGATGAAAGTAGCATATCATTTTAAATGTGGAGACATTCAAGGAAGATACGATAGTGTCTTTTACAAACTCATTTTCAATAACCTTCTAAGGTTGAACGAGCCTTTTATTTCTTCTAAAATTCTAATTGGAGACCTTTTAATTTATGACTACTTACGACAAGGCAATAATCCAAGTGATTTCTTAAATTACTTATTTCAAGTTAAAGGTGATATTTGGAGACGCATTGTCACAGACAAAGTAAAATATTTTATTGAGGACACTGCATTTGTAATTTGCTTTGAAACAATACCAAAAGAACTTGCTACTACAGGGCAAACGCATCTAAATTTCTTTAAAGAGTATATTTTCTAAGAACTTATCGTTTAATATACACATCATCCTTT
>NZ_JBQWIE010000058.1:0-14630 GCF_056745525.1 Parasediminibacterium sp. HNIBRBA5674
AGTTTGATGAGTGTGGTAACTTTTAAACTCTTTTCGATGCTCACTTATTTTATAACTAGCAACTTGCGTTAATTACAGACAAAGAGATTTCTAATAACAACGATGCATTACAAAAATAGAAGTTGATGGCACTACAAAAATTAAAATAAACATAGGAGAAATTTAATACCACAACATTAGGGCCATGGGTATCGTTTATTATAAGGACGAGACATTGAAAGCGGCGACAGATCTATAATTAATGGCGTTAGAAGTGACGTTAAAGATAAAAACAAAAATACATTAATAGTAAAATACATTTAAAACTATAAATTACTTACAGTTTTGAGATTAAATCCTTTGGTTTATTAACTAATTTGCATCAATAGAAAATCATAACCTATTCTTTTTATAAAATATTTATACCAATAATTTAATTACTACATTACGCTTCTAAATAATAAACTATGCCATCTATTTTGAGTTTCTGGTGGGTGTTTGTGTTACTGTTCATTGTATTTAGTGGGTTAGTAACTGTAAACCAAGGCACCATTTCTGTTATTACCATGTTTGGTAAATATCAACGTATTTTATTACCGGGCTTGCGGTTTAAGATTCCTCTAATTGAGCAGATTTACAAGCGTATCAGTATTCAAAATCGCTCTGTAGAATTAGAGTTTCAAGCAGTTACTATTGACCAAGCGAATGTGTATTTTAAAAGTATGTTGTTGTATTCGGTTCAAAACGAAAGTGAAGAAACCATTAAAAAAGTAGCTTTTAAATTCATTAGCGACAAAGACCTAATGCAGGCTTTAATTCGTACGGTTGAAGGTTCTATACGTGCATTTGTAGCTACTAAAAAACAAGCTGAAATTTTAACGGCTAGAAGCGAGATTGTAGAATATGTAAAAGAACAAATTGATCATTCGCTAGAAGAATGGGGTTATCATTTGCAAGATTTACAAATTAACGATATCACGTTTGACAAAGCCGTGATGGAAAGCATGAGCAAAGTGGTAGCTAGTAACAACTTAAAAGCTGCTGCTGAAAATGAAGGTCAAGCTTTACTAATTACTAAAACTAAAGCGGCTGAGGCTGAAGGTAATTTTATTAAAATTTCGGCTGAGGCTGAAAAAGAAGCAGCACGATTACGTGGTCAAGGTGTGGCTTTGTTTAGAGAAGAAGTTGCACAAGGTATGAGTCAGGCGGCTGAACAAATGAAGCAAGCTAACCTTGATACGAATGTAATTTTATTTAGTATGTGGACCGAAGCCATTAAAAACTTTGCTGAATATGGTAAAGGCAACGTAATATTCTTAGATGGCAGCACTGAAGGCATGGATAAAACCATGAAACAGGTAATGGGCATGATGAAAACTAGAGAAAATAATAGCTAGTTAAATTTTACCACATAGGCACATTAGGCACAAAGTAAAACAGCATCAGAGATTAAATTTCTGATGCTGTTTTAATTAAATCTGGTATGGTGGTCTATGGAATCAAATATTACATATCGTATTTGGTCTTCTTTTCTGGTACATATTCTAGCTGTTCTAGCAAAGCTTCAGGTGTGGGATTTTTAGTAATGCCAACTGCGATTTGAAACAACGCCAACCACATTACAATGGATGCAATTAACTCGCCCATTGTTAACCAATAACCCCAAAACGCATACACAGCAGCCTTTTTAGGGTTAGACAATTCGTAAATCACTTCTACCCTTTCACCTGCTTGGTAGCTACGAAACAAATAATCTGCATTTACTTGATACGACATTTTACTCACTGTAAAACTAGCTTTTGCTACTAGCTTTTGCGAAGCGCTATCTTTTACAACAACAATGGTAGCTGGTGCAAATTCACCATCAAAATAGTCTGGCTGGCGTGAAAACCAAACATACAAACTGAAAATAACGAGATATAAAATACTGATGAATTTGTACATGCCCCTTGCCCCTAAAGGGGAATTTAAAAGTGTTTGCTTATTTGAATTAACAGTTGATAAAAGTTCCATCAGCCGCAGTGTGCGACGCCTATGCAGTTGAATAACGTTGCAAACGCTGACAAATAAATATTCTTTTACCTTCTATATCCATTAAAATCTTGTTTCAGATAAGTTAATTCAAACTTCTAAAATCAACTGGCACAAGTTTACTTACGCCTGGTTCTTGCATAGTTACGCCGTAAATTACGTCTACAGCACCCATGGTTTGCTTGTTGTGTGTTACAATAATGAACTGCGAGTTATCGCTGAATTTCTTAATCATTTGCGTGAATTTGCCCACATTGGCATCGTCAAGCGGTGCATCTACCTCATCTAAAATACAGAAAGGCGCTGGCTTAATTAAGTAAATGGCAAACAATAAAGCCGTTGCAGTTAAGGTTTTTTCACCACCACTTAACTGCGTGATGGATGATGGTCGCTTACCTTTTGGTTTGGCAATAATTTCAATGCCTGTTTCGGCTAAGTTTTCAGGATTTACCAAAATCATGTCGGCCGTATCTTCTTCTGTAAACAAGGCTTTGAACACTTTTTGGAAATTGTCACGCACTTTATTGAAGGTATCTAAAAACTGTTGGTTAGCCGTTGCTTCTACCTCTTGAATGGTTTGTAACAAGCTGTCTTTTGCATTTACCAAGTCGTTTTTCTGCTCTAAAATAAAGTCATAACGTTTCTTCATTTCGGTGTAAGCTTCTATGGCTGTAGGGTTTACTTCGCCCATATTATCCATACGCTTACGCATACGATCGCTTGTCGCTTGTAGCTCTTCTAAAGGCGTGTCGGTAGTTCTAGTTTCGTCTAAAATTTTATCTAAATCTATTTTAAACTCAACATGCAAACGCTCTTTCATGCCGGCTAGTTGCAGTTTCAGTTCATTCAGTTTGTCTTTTAGTTCGTTAATTAAACTGTCTAATTGCTCTTTGCTTTTCACCTTGCTGCGTAGCTCACTTTCTTTGGCTTGTAATGCATTACGTAAGTTGTAAAATGCTTGGTCAGCCTCATTCAATTTCTTCTCTTCTTCTTCTTTTTTGCGTAGCAAAATCAACAACGCTTCGTGGCTGTCTTGCAAAGCATTCTCACCTTCTTCAATATTCGTAGCGGCTTCAGCTAATTGTGCCGTATTGGTATCAATTTGTTGGTGCAAATCATTCAATTGCTTTTGCTTAAACGCAAGCTCTTGTTGCAACGCAGTGATTTTACTTTGCTGACGTGTTAACTGTAAATTGTTCTCGTTGTATTGCACCGATGCTTTTTGGTAATCCTGTTCAGCTAACTTGTAATCTTGCTCTACCAATTTCAATTGTTCGTTGGTTTGTAGCAATTGTTCGTTTAAGCTTTGCAATGTTTCTCTTGTCGTTGCAATGGCTTCTTGCTCGTCTTCAAGGCGTAGTTGCAAGTCTTCTAAACGTTGTGCTGATGCAGCTTGCTGCGCTTGCGTATTTTCAATTTTATTCTTTGCAGCAAATACTTGGTTGGTTAATTGGTTAACCTCAATTTCTGTTTGCTTAATAGCTTTTTCTTGCAACTGACCACTATAACCAATCACTCGGTTGTGCGTAGTTTGTATTTCTGCTTTTAGCGATTGTACCACCGCATCTAGCATAATAATTTCGTCGTTCAGCTTCTCTAAGTTCTTAGCACGGCCAATCTTTTTACCTTCAAATAAGCCAACGCTACCTCCTGTTAAGGTATATTTACCTTTTACAAACTTGCCCGATTTTTCTAAAATGGTTACGCCATTGCTATTGGTAAATGCGTCTTCATTTTCTGCTATGTACACATTTTGCAACAAGTACTCAGCAAGGGTTTGGTATTCCTCATCTACCTCAATTACGTCAAGGGCTTTGATTGTATTTGCAGGCTGAGGAATATTGCTGATTTCTTGGCCTTTCAATTGGTCTAACAAGAAGAAATTGGCCTTACCTTTTTTATTATCGTCAAGCAAATGCACCGCTTGCATACCTTCTGCCAAATTGTTTACAACATAATAGTTTAGGTATGGCTCAAGCACATTTTCTACAGCGGTTCTGTAGGCTTCATTTACATAAATTATGTCTGATAAAATTGGTGCGCTGTGATTCCAATTTGGGTTTTTATGTAAAAATTTAATGCTCTCAGGATAACCTTCCATCGAGTCAATTAAACTCTTCAATAAGGCGTATTCATTGCGTTTGCTGTCAAGCTTGCGGTTTTCGTCAGCTAGTTGATTACGCAATACTTCTAGCTCTTGCTGCGTAGCCAAAATGTTTTGTTTGGCGGTTTCATGTTGCTCATGTAACACCTGCAAATCAATACGTTTTTGCGCTAGCAAATCTTCTTTTTCTAACGCTTCGTTTTCAAGTTGTTTTAACTGGTACTGACGGTTTTGCTGCTCCTCAATTAACTGTGCAGATGAACGTTGAATATTATTGATTGACGTATCTGCAACGGCTACTTTTTTCTCTGCATCAAACTGATTGCGCTGTATGCTTTGGTACTGATTGCGCAAGCCATCTAAGCCTACACGTTTATCATCAAATACCTGTCTTTTATCGTCAATATCTTGTTTTGCATTGGCTACTTTGTACTGCAATTCTTGTAGTTGATTACTTTCTTCGCCTACTTGAATTTGTGTGTACTGAATGCTATCGCCTAAGTTTTTCAACTGCCCTTCTGCTTTTACCAAAAAGTCTTTAAGATTGGTTTCTTTTTCTTTTAGGTAATGTAGTTTTTGCGAAGCCAAATTCTTCTCATTCTCTTTTGTGCGAAGATTTTGCTGCAATTCGTTGAACTCAATTTGCATACTGTGCAAAGCCTTTTCTTTCTCAATAAAGCCTACTTTTTCTTGTTCTATGGCTGCTTCTTCGGTAGCAATTTCAGCATCCAAGCGCATTTTTTTGTTGGCTTCATTTTCTTGCTGCTCGTTTAGGTCTTTGTACGTTACGTTAAAACCTTCCAATGCAGCTTTTGCTAGCTCTACTGCTATGTCCTTATATTCTTTCTTGAGCTCAAAATATTTCTCTGCCTTTTTCGCCTGATTTTCAAGTGTTTTTAGCTGATTATTGATTTCAAATAACAAGTCTTCAATACGAGCTAAATCTTGCTCGGTTGCATCAAGCTTGCTTTTGGCTTCTTTTTTACGTGTTTTGTAAATGGTAATGCCGGCTGCTTGTTCTAGCATTCTTCTACGGCTGTTTTCCTTGTCACGTATAATATCATCCACCATACCAAGCTCAATAATAGCGTAGCTATCGGTGCTAATACCTGTATCTAAAAACAGGTTATGAATGTCTTTTAAACGACAGCTTACATCGTTCAAGCGATACTCGCTATCACCATTTTTATAAAACTTTCTAGTTACGGTTACAGTGCTAAATTCAGTTGGTAATAAGTTACGTGTATTTTCAAAAGTTAAACTCACTTCGGCCAAGCCACTAGCGCTACGTGTTTTAGAACCATTAAACACCAAAGCCCCTTGATTCTCACTACGTAATGCACTAATTTTTTGCTCGCCAATTACCCAGCGAATACTGTCAATAATATTGCTTTTACCACAACCATTAGGCCCAATAATCCCAGTAATGCCTTCGTCAAAACTTACGACGGTTTTGTCAGCAAAACTCTTGAAGCCCTTGATTTCTAAACTCTTTAATCGCATAGCACTAACCCATTTTAGTACCTGCGAACATACGGTTTTACCAGTAAAAACAAGGATTAACAATTATTCTGTGGACAACTGGTTAGCAACCAAAAGCTAGCTGTTTCAGCTACTTATAAGCATTTCGCAGCATCTATTTTGTAACCGATTGATTTTAAGTGCTTAGAAGGTAAAAATCAGTATGAATTACATAAAAGTTTACTCTAAATTAATCCCCAAAAATTCATTCCAAATTTCCTGCTTATACAAATTGTAAAATCTAGCTGGCGTTACCAAAAAGGTAAATTTTATATTTTTTGCGATGCAAAATTGTTCTGTTGCTACTATTTTTTGCTTCATTTTTGGGATACCAGAAAAGGTTTTTCTTGTAAAACAGACACGTTTTATATGCCGTATACTTTATAATTGTTTAATAATATCTGTCCATTCTAAAACTCTACTGTCAAGATAATCATCATCGTAATTTGTCTCCTGTACTTCCTCAACACTTACACTACTTATCAAATCAATAAAACCAATTTTATACTTTTCAGAAAATGCAATTTTGCTATCAAGTGATTGACCTTTCAAGCTGTGATTGCCAAAAGCAATTGGCAAAAGCTTCCATAAATTATTTCGGCTTCGGCCATAAAAACAGGCTGCTGAATTGCCCATTGCATCAGGATTAAATGTGCCTATAATTAAGGTCTTTATATCCGCTTTAAGCTGATAATCCCTGAATTTATGCGTTACAATTCTCATCCTTTTTTAAAATTTGCCTGTATAAAAATGAAACAGATAACTATATAACAAAAAAGTGCAGCAAATATGATGTGCTACACTTTAAGAAGTTGTTTGAGTTAATTAATATTTTTGACCATTAGGCACATCATAGCCAAATAGATATAACTAGCAGCCGACTCTTGTATTCTTTCATAGTTGATAACAAGTCTTCTAAAATTCAATAGCCAAGCAAATGTTCTTTCAATAACCCATCGTTTAGGTTGTATTTTCCAGTCTTTGGTTTTGTCTGTTCTTTTAACTATTATCAAATTCATATTTAACTTCTTTTGAACCCATTTTTTTAAATTGCCTCTATAACCAGAATCTGCAAAAATGTGTTGTAGATTGGGGTTCATCATATTTTGATTCAACTACTTTTTCAAACACCTGTTTTGCCCCAACACTATCGTGAATGTTAGCAGCGTGTGTTACCAAATTTATTACCAATCTTAAACTATCAACTATGATATGACGTTTTAAGCCTTTTATTTTCTTATTACCGTCAAACCCTTTGCTGTGTCCACTGGTAGCACTCATTCTAACGCTACTACTATCAATAATTCCTATGCTGCAACTCTCATTTTTACCAGCTTGTTTACGAACAGCTTTTCAAATTTCTTGATGCACTATTTCAATAGTTCCATCCAATGTCCATTTTCTAAAGTACCAATAAACTGTTTGCCAAGGTGGGTAATTTTCAGGAAGTAATCGCCATTGACAACCTGTTTTAGTTACATAGCATATCGCTTCCCATACATTTCTTAAATCTCGCTTAGGTTTTCTTTGTGTTTCAATAAACTTTCTATTATTTGCCACTGGAAGTCAGTTGAAAATTTTTTTTGTCATTAACTCTTTAACGAATGACCCCCTTATTTTAGTCTATTAAAAAATATTTATCCCTTTTTAGAGTATTAACTCAAACAGCTTCTAAAATTCAAGAAATAATTTTCTCTCAAGTGGGCTATCAAGAACAATATGACAAGTAACGCAATTCTGTGTCATTCTAAATTCACAGTTTTTGCAGAGTTTGTCTACCTTATGAGTATTCTCAACAAATAGAGCTTTATCTTCTGATATATTCAAAATTTCAGAAGTTGTGCTATCTTCTAAAACTTTATCAAGTTCGTCACGAAGTTTTACAAGTTCAGACCTGTAACACAATACAGTTTTATCAAAATAACTATTCTTCTCAGACACAGTTACTAAATATTTAACTACGTTAATATTGTTGTAATTTTTTATCTTAATTTTTTGAAAACGTATTGGAAGTTTTGACATTATTGTTTATCTATTTAAGTAATTTTAAGTGGTAAGGTAAGGTTGCAGGCAACGCTGGGTGTTTGCCGTTTGTGGTGGAATTTGAAAGGATACAGATAAGACACCTACAAAGCTCAATGATGCACATTGCTGATGGCGAGTTCAGTCGCCCCGCCATAACGGCAGCACTTATGTTACAAGCCGTTTTTATTAGTCAAAATGAAAGGAATAACACCATATAAACAATTCATAAGCAGCTTTGAAAAGTTGGCATATCGTCACGCTTACAATAAAGTTTTTGATGACTTTCTCGGCTTTGCCTTGTTTCTTTTAAACATTGAAAAAACAGATGCAGACTTTGAAATTATTGAAAGATTTGATAAAACTTACAATACAGAGGAAGCCGAAGAAATGAGAATAATGTTTAACTGTTGGCGTGATTTAAGTGATAACAATGGCAACTGCTTTTATGACGCTTTTTAGGCGATTTATTTATGGCTACTTGCTCACAAGGTAGAGTTGGGCAATATTTCACAAACCAACACATTACAGACTTTATGGCAAAGTGTTTAGGTGGAATAATGGTCAACAAAAACGAAACAATGTTAGAGCCAAGTTGTGGTAGTGGTCGTATGCTCTTATATGCTGCAAGTAACCACAGATTTACTTTAATGTTTGGATGTGATATTGATGAAACTTGTTGGAAAATGGCAACTTTAAACATACTAATAAATATTCTTGTTGGCGAAATTGCACACTATAACCCTTTGAGTAATGAGTTTTATAAAAGTTGTCACATTGGCAAAGGAAAAGTAAATGATGTTTGATGTCCAATTTACTACACCAGCAACGATTTTACTAAAAGTAAATTTTCAAGAATTAGCGAACAGGAACGAACTCAAATAACTAATAAAATAATTTCTAAACAACAAACACTTTTTAAAATGAACATATTTGAATTAACGCTACAACACGCAAAAACTTGCACTAGTTCCCTAAAATTAAAAGCTGATAGAGAACGCCAGGCAAAGAGAAATTTAGATCACAGAAAAGAAACTTTGATTGAACAAATTGGAATAGAAGAGTTTAATTATCGTTTGGCATTGCGTGAAAAAGATGCTTGTAAAAATGAAGTTTTAATAAGCAAACTTTCTGCTTTTGTCGATGAAGAGGGTGTTCAAGAAAATGGCTTGTAACGTTGAAGCATTGGCATTGTTGGGGCACTAGCATTCCCTCTGCCCATAACCGAAGCTCAATGATTGCAATATTGCTGATGTTTTATTCATAGCCAAATTTATAACGTCAAGCCTGAACTAAAGCACAAAAAAGAACAAATGCTGAGGCAATATTCATCAAGCCCCAATAATGCCAAACCAACTGTTAGCCGTTGCTTTTATTCTTTTTCACATTAGGTTTGTCTAGGATTTCAAAAAATATTCTATAAAATTCTTTTGGATTTTCATACATTGGAAAATGTCCACTACCCTCTATCCAGTAAAGTTGGGCTGAAGGTTTTGCTATTTTTAATTCGTATGATAAAAAGGCATAAAAGTCTTCTCTGCCACAAAGTACAAATATTGGTTTGTCAAAAGACTTTAAGGGGATTGTCAAATCAAATTTAGTCTTTGCAAAATCATTAAACATTAAATCGAATACTTTAGGGTCGGACTTTTTGAGAATAGAAAATTTTGCATATACAGAATCAACAACACTTTTGTTATTGAACATTACAGATAGAGAAGTCTTCTTTAAATAAGTTTTCTCAGCTTCAGTAGCTGTGTTATTTTCAATTTTTTCAGCAATTCTCATAAGTGTATTGTCTGTGATACTATCAACTCTTGAGTGTTGAAGGTCATAAATAGTATTTAAAACATTTTTATCACTTTTTATTTCTCCAGTACCCAACAGTATTAATTTCTTGATTCGATTTGGATGATGAACTGCATACGATAAGCCTAACATACCACCCCAAGAATGACCAAACAAAATCACTTGCTTGTAATGCAAATGTTCTATCAAAAGGTCAATATCATTCTCTGCATTTTTAACTGTAATGGTTGTTGAATCAATCACTTTAGGTTGAGATAATCCTGTACCTCTTTGTTCCAATAAGTAACATTTGTATTTTGAGCTAAGTGTAATTGCAACATCTTCTTCTTGCTTACAATTACCACCAGGCCCACCTGATAAAATGACGATAGGCTCACCACTTTGTCCATAAGTATGATAATAAAGGTATCCTTGGCTATAAGGAAGGGAATCTAATTTTTGTGCATTAATTGAACTAGCTAAAAATAATAAAATTATTAAAAGTTTGTTTCTCATATTTGTGATGATTTTTTTACGGTTTGGCAAGTAATGGCTAACGAAAAAGGCTTGGCGTTGTTGGGGAATTAGAATTCCGTCTGCCCATAACCAAAGCCTAATGATTGCAATATTGCTGATGTTTTATTCATAAGCCAAATTTATAACGTCCTGCCCGAACTGAAGCACAATAATGAACAAATGCTGAGGCAATATTCGTCAAGCCCCAATAATGCCAGACCAAATGTTGGGCGTAGGCATTATTTGTCTGCCATTAGAGTTTCATAATTTCTTTTATCAAACCTTTTCGTGCATAAAATGCTCGACTAATAGAGCCGTGTCCCGCACCTTTTGTTCTTGCTTGTATCCATTTTCCATCAGCACCTGTCAATGCTGTAAAGCCTTGTGTTGCACATTTATTTCTTATAAACTCATAGTCTGCTTAAATTTCAGAGATTATATTATCATCTTCTAAAAAGTCGAATGATTGTATTTTAAGAAGTTCAGATTTTAGGTTGTGTTTTCCATTCCAAGTTACTGCACAAAAAACAATTGATTTTAATTTCTCCCAACAATGACTTTCAAAGAATGGTGTATCAACTAAAATTTTAGGATTTATCATAGTAAAACTCATAATATCCAAAATCCATCCTCTTGAATCTAAATTTTTTGATTTAAGAAAAGCAGTACTCAACCATTTTTCTTGTACTTTTTCTTGAGAAATAATTTCAGAATTCTTTACTAAAAATATTCTACCACTTTCTGGTACTTTAGATATTTCAATATTACAACCAATCCAACCTGCTCTTCTTGCAGTATCACTTAATGGCTTTCTTTTTTCAATAATATCTGGAACAAAAAAATGCTTTGGAATAATTAAGAAATTATTTACAGAAGCACTTTTCTTATTGTAATTTAAGAAGAAGAAATTAGGGTTATTTTGAGAGTTAATTCTTTCAATCATAGTAGAGTAAGCACCATCAACTATTTTATCCCCAACACTATTTCCATCTTTACTTTTTACTTCAAATTCCTCCGAACAATTACTACAATAAAAATCTGCAACAGGTCTATTATTTTCAAACTCAGATAATTTCAGAAAACCACAGCTTGGACAATAACTATTTTGCTTAACCCAACTTTCAGTAAGCACTCTTGCTATTTGTGAATTGCTTGTATATCCTTTTGCTAAATGTAAATCGAACTGAAGATTCATTAATGTTATGCAGCTTGGTTTGCGTTAGGGATTGAAGTGGAAATCCTTTTTTGAGGAACGAAAAAAAGATTGGAACGAAAAGCCCGACCCTTTAGGGTAACGCCCAAATCCTTCTTGTTTTTGTTAAGTTCACAACCAATGTATTTTCTTTGACCTATTGAGGTTGCTGCAATTCCTGTAGTTCCACTTCCATTGAAAGGATCAAAAATGATGTCGTTAGGATTTGTCGAAGCCAATACAATTCTTTTTAATAGCGATAAAGGTTTTTGTGTTGGGTGTTTGCCAAATTCTTTTTCGTTTTGTGCTGTTGTTGGTATGCTCCAAACAGATCTCATTTGTGTTTCAGGTTTCTTCATTGGATCTTCAGGGAAGTGTCCTTCTTTCATTGCTGAATAGTTGAATGTATGCTTTGCTTTTTTGTCTTTTCTTGCCCATAAAAGTGTTTCGTGCGATGCTGTAAAAAACCTACAACTCAAGTTGGGTGCAGCATTGGGCTTAAACCAAGCTACATCATTAAGCATATGAAAGTCTAACTTTTGAAGTAAAAAACCGCATTGATAAATTGAGTGATAAGTCCCACTAATCCAAATTGAACCTTCGGGTTTTAAAATTCTTCTACATTCACTTATCCAAGTTTCGTGAAATTTAAGATCTTCGCCAAAGCCTTTTGATTTGTCCCATTTGCCTTTGTTTACACTTACCATTCTTCCATTTTGGCAGGAAAATCCATCGTTAGAAAGCATATAAGGTGGGTCTGCAAAAATCATATCAACATAGTTGTCTGAAAGTCGTGCCATAACTTCAAGGCTATCGTCATTGTATAATGCAAAGTCATCAGTTTTGAAAACTGGTTTAATAGAACGTTGTGTTCCATTTTTTGAAATGTAGCCAACCATTTCTTCAAAAACATAGCTTGTCATTACGTTATCTTCCATTGTCAAAGTTTGCAACAAATTTATAGTATTTAGTTTATTTTGTCTTGGTGAAGTTTATTATTGAAACGCTGTTCGGTATGCTTACGCCCAACGAACAGGGCTTGCTGCAGGTGTGGCATTAGTATTCCGTCTGCCCGGAACCGCTGCTGATTGATGAACTAAAAGTATAAGTTAAAAACCAAAAGCCAAATAGCATTCCGTCAAGCCCGGACTGAAGCCGAGTAGCGAACTGCTTCTGATGCTAACAACGTCCAGCCACACTTGCAGCAAACCCCATGTTAGCAGCCGTTCTTTGTCACGTCGGCAAGAAGTTGTTTGCATTTGTCACGAATTTCATTTATCGTGTCGTCTTCATTTGCGTATAAAAATTCGCCATGCCAACCTTTTGAAATTAAGTCTAAACGAAGTTGAGATTTGAATGCTGCTGGAACAATATATTTCTCAATAACTGGTTCAAATGTTTCGTTCCAAGGCTTGTCAAAATCTGCTTGCTCGTCAAGTCCTAACAAAGAGTTTTGGTAAGTCTGCATAGAAAACTTTCCATGTTGTCTTGCTCTCCGTGTTTCTGCTGTATTGTTATCGTAATCTCGTTCAGCGTAAAAACTTGGGTTCATAAACCATGTATCAGTTATGTCTTTTGGATGAATATCGTAAAACTGATGATTTTGATAGCTTTCCGTTTTTATGCTGAAAAGTGGATAGTACATAACAAGAAATTGTCCGTCAACATTGTCAAGGTCGGGATTGTCAACCGCAAAATACAAAGCAACTTCTGGTTTTAATGTCCAATCTAATATTCGTGTCGGAATGCCGTAGTGTTGTGCCTGCATTAGCCAAGCCCAATCATTTTGATAACTTCTCGGTTGTTGATGTAAAAATATTTTATGTAAGTAATTTTTAGCAGCAATCTCACTTTTGAATAGGTCAATCAAATTATTTTCAGCGTCCTTAACTTGTTGTTCTGTTTTTAAATCTCGTGTCAAACTTGGCTTAATTAACCAACTTGAATTTAATTGTCCACGATAAAACTCTTGACGATACGGAAGTCCGTAACCTTGAGTTATTGCTCGTCTATATCTAATCTGTTCAACTAACTTTTCAAATTCTTCAAAAGTTGTTATAGTTCCGTGTATTGTCATGTTGTTTGCAATGAATTTTGAAATGTCGACGTAGAATGGCTGCTAACGAACAGGGCTTGCTGCAGTTTGGGAAATAGAATTCCGTCTGCCCGGAACTGCTGCTGATTGAAAAACTGATGATGAAGATAACAACAAAAAGCCAAATAGCATTCTGTCAAGCTGGAACAAAAGCTACATAAAATTACAAAAAGCCGATTGTTATTCCGTCCGCCCCACTTTTGCCAAACCCCTTGTTAGCTGCATACCCTTCTTCGTTGTCCTACTTGGACTTGAAATAATTGTCAAGAGTTAACAACGCAGACTTAAATTCTTGAAACCTGTCTTTGTTAAGAATTTTTATCAACGCCTTTTCTAAGTCTTGATTTGCTTTCTTGAATTCGTCTAAAAATTGTCGCCCTTTTTTTGTCAATGAAAGGGTTTCTGATTTTTTATTGTTTTCTGTTGGGCTTGTCGCCAAATAACCATTTTCAATTAATTCGTGATTTAGTTTTGAAATAGCTTGTCGTGAAATGCCTAGCTGCTTTGCTACGATATTATGATTGTTTTCCTTTGCCTCAATACGAAGCAGAATGCTTACGTGGGTTGTTCTGATATCTGGATAGCCAATGTCTGCCCATTTTTGGTTTGCTGAATTAGCCAACTGTCTTGACAAGTGGTGAATTAGTCCCGAAATATTTTTTTCATCATTCATTTGGTAATGTCATTTTGTTTGTCATAAATTTGTCAATAGTATTGACATTATGTAAATAATACTGACACAAATATAAAACAATAAAAATGAAAATCGAAAAAGTTAGCTCTGCTGGGTTAGAAGCTCTACAAGTTGCCAATGAACAAAATGTTGCTATTTGCTTGACGGTTATAGACGATGGCGGTCACATTATTTATCAAATCAGAATGGATGATGCAAACTTTATGACGACTGAAGTTTCTTTCTTAAAAGCGAAAACTGCTTTTTTATTTAAGTGTCCATCACATATTTTAAGAACGATTACAGAAAAACTACCTGTTTTGGTTCAAGCAATTCAGCAAGTGCCTGGGGATGCTTGTATGTTAGAAGGTGGCTTGCCCTTAAAACTCAATGACAAATTTGTTGGTGGTGTCGGTGTGTCTGGCGGAAACTTTGAACAGGATTTATTTGTTGCTACTGCTTTTGTTGATTCTTTAAAAGAACTAAATAATGGAAATTAATATTGAAGAAATTCCGTTTGATGTTCGGTACAAATTATTAACTGGAACTGTCGTACCTCGCCCAATTGCTTTGGTGTCTACTATTTCACCAAATGGTGATTGTAACCTTGCACCATTTTCGTACTTTAATATTAGACCTCTTCGACAATTCATTTCAAATCAATGTTTCTGTTATAAAATGCAGCAATTAGATTAACTCTAAATCCAAA
>NZ_JBQWIE010000059.1:0-9793 GCF_056745525.1 Parasediminibacterium sp. HNIBRBA5674
AAATGTTTTCTATCCAAAACGTTCGCCTTTACTTAATAAGTATGCAAAAAATAAATTTAGATGCGTTTGCCCTGCTTGCTACTAAACTAAATGACTCATTAGCAAATGAAGAACGATATTTAGGTGCATTGGAAATAGACAATTCTCTTGAACTGCATTGGTGGTTATATGGCGAATGTATTGGACCAAAATTTAGATTACTCAATAAAGAAATTAATATTCTTATTGACAACAATGAACCTGAAAGTTTGGAATATGTAGAAGATATAAAACAGCGTTTAAAAGGTATTCCATTTGACAACATTAATACTGAATTTTCAAATTATCGCCATAGCATTTTTGACGATAAACATAATTATGAAAATGCAAAAAGAGCGACTGAATGGAAACAAGGAATGGATTCTATTTTCACAACGATTACTGACGAAATAATTGGAAAGCTAACAGACACAGCACCTGATTTGACAGACAAACTTTGGTCTATCAATCAAACTTTTATAAATGCCCAAACAGGAGAACAATATGCTCAAGCAATGACCTCTTGCAGAAGAGTTTTTGAATATGTTACAGACTGCTTGTTTCCTGCCACAAACGAAATAATAGAAGGACATTCATTAAAAAAAGACAAGTATAAAAACAGGCTTTTAGAATTTGCCAAACGAGAATTTAAAAGTGAAACAAATATTGACCTAATTGTTGCCAATACTTCATCACTATTTGACGAATGGAATAAGCTTTATGAGCTATCAAACAAAGGAGTTCATAGTGACCCACATAGACAAGAATGCAGACGTTGTATTATTAGGACAATTTTATTGTTAGACGATTTAATTGCTATAAAAAGGACACCTTTTGAAGTTAATGTGAAAGGTGAAAAATTTATTAACGACTTTATGGAAAGACACAATGCCAGCCGCTAACATTGGGTTTTGTACAAGTTGGGCAGACGGAATAACAATGAGCATTTGTAATTCTGTTCAGCTTTTGTTCGGGCTTGACGTACATCGCTGAACTTTTGTTCTTAACTTCAACTTTATATTTTCAATCAGCAGCGGTTACGGGCAGACGGAATTCTATTTCCCAAACTGCAGCAAGCCCTGTTCGTTGGTGGCAATATTACCAAACCTATAACCTAAAGACAAAACAAATAAAGTAGAGACATTAATATGACAACAACTTGCAAAAACTGCAACCAACACTTTAAAGGAAAATTTTGTAATCATTGTGGACAATCAGCAGATACCCACGATATAAATTTTCATTTTTTATGGCACGATATCCAACACGGACTATTGCATTTTGATAAAGGTATTTTTTACACAATTAAACAACTTTTTACTAGACCAGGCTACACCATAAGAGAATTTATTGAAGGACAAAGAGTAAAACACTTTAAACCAATTTCGTTAGTTCTTGTTTTAGCGGGTATTTATGGACTTTTAATGCACTATTTAGATATTCCTTCATTTATTCAAATTAGTGGAGACACCGAAGAACAAAAAGTAGTTGATATTAAAAAGATAACTGAATGGATAAGTTCTCACTACGCATTTACTTCATTGTTGTTGTTGCCAATTACTTCACTTGGAACATATTGGGCTTTTAAAAAAGAAAAATATAATTTCATTCAACATTTAGTTTTAAACGCATTTCTTTCAGGTTTACATATTATATTGAGAATTGTGTTTTTGCCTTTTTTATTTCTTTTTGACAAAAAAGATGGAATGTCAATCTTATCAATTCCTGATTTAATTGGTGCAGGATTTACTATTTGGGCTTTATATCAATTTTTTGATTACTTGCCTAAAAAAACAAGAATATGGAAAGTAATATTGTCTTATATATATTTGGGGATATTGTTTGTCTTCTTTGTTTTTTTAATCGGAATAATTGTTGGAGTATTAATTTCAAAAATGAAACACGGATAAAAAATACTGCCACCAACAGGGGTTTTGCAAAAGCTGGGCTGAAGTGCTAAATTGAGCATTTGAAATTCTAATGAACATTGTGCTAAATTTGAACATTCGTACTTCTAATCCCAGCCTTCGCAAAGCCCGAAACCGTTGGCTGTAAGTTTAGACAGACCTCAATAATCATCAAAATAAAATATGACAAAGATAATTACATTTTTACTTGTGACACTTATCGCAATTACTTCTTTTGGACAAACTTTTGAAGGAAAAATTGTTTACAAAAACACTTACAAAAGTAAAATGCCAAATGTAACAGACGAGCAATTCACGACAATGATGGGTTCGACGCAAGAATATTTTATCAAAAATGGCAACTACAAATCAGTATCAAATGGTTCATTTTTTCAGTGGCAACTTTATGTAAACAAAGACAACAAACTTTACAGTAAAATGTCAAACTCTGAAACTTTGCTTTGGAATGATGGTGCTACAAATCCTGACGAAATTTTAAAAGCAGAAGTTAATAAAGGAGTGATAGAAATCTTAGGCTTTAAATGTGACGAACTTGTTTTGACTTGTAAAAGTGGAATACAAAAATACTATTTCAATACAAAGCTTTCGGTTGACACAAAACTATTTGCTAATCACAAGTTTGGAAATTGGTATGACTTTCTTTCAAAATCAAACTCATTACCATTGAAATCTATCATTGGCAATGGACAATTTACTTTGGAAAGTGTTGCAACAGAAGTAAAAGAAATGAAACTTGACAAAACGTTTTTTGAATTATCAGCAGACATAAAGACAATGAAAAGTCCTTATTGACGAGAAGAAAACCTACAGCCAACATGGGGTTTGCTGCAATTTGGGCAGACGAAATATGCCTCAACATTTGTGCTACTATTTAGCTTCAGTTCCAGCTAGACGTTATAAATTTGGCATTTGAACAAAACATCAGCAATATTGCAATTATTGGGCTTTGGTTACGGGCAGACGGAATTCTATTTCCCAAACTGCAGCAAGCCCTAGTCGTTGGCTGCTATACGACCACATAATTATGAAAATATTTTCTATCATACCACTTTTGATTTGTTTAGGTTTTGGCAATTGTCAAAACCGACGACCAGAAAGTAAACTTACAAATGACAATAAAGTAAGCAATAAAAAAAATCCAATTACTACGGACACAACTATACGACCATTTAGGATTTTGTGTATTAACCCTCAAGAAGTCAGAATGGGAGCACCTTACAATAGTTGTAGCCTTGAACTTGCAGGACAAGACAAAATCAAACTTCCAAAAGCCAATTGGCAAGACAAATATGCGTGGACAAATGATTCTAAAAAACTTGTTTTAATAAAATGGGACTTTGAAAAAAATGAACCTAGTTTTCATTTATTTTTTATTGACATTGAAACTAGTAAGACATTAGAAAGCAACAGAATTTTTGGACTTCCAAATAGTATTTCAATTGTTAAAAATCAAGTAACCATAAAGAAATTTCTATTTGACAAAACAAAATCAATAGCAGGAAAACTTTGTTGCGAAGTCACCGAAGAATTTGAATTCCCTTTTTAAAGATGTACAGCAGCCAACATTGGGTTTTGTGCAAGTTGGGCAGACGGAATAACAATGAGCATTTGTAATTCTGTTCAGCTTTTGTTCGGGCAGGACGTACATCGCTGAACTTTTGTTCTTAACTTAAACTTTATATTTTCAATCAGCAGCGGTTCCGGGCTGACGGAATTCTATTTCCCAACCTGCACAAAGCCCTGCTCGTTGGTGGCAATTTTAGAAAAACACACTATTTAGAAAATGGAACCTGAAAAAATTTGCTTTGTAATGATGCCTATCTCTGACCAAGACAGTTATGAAAATGGACATTTCAAAAGAGTATATCATCATTTAATTAGACCAGCTTGTGAAAAGGCAGGTTTTAAAGCAATTAGAGCTGATGAAGAAAATAAGACAAACTATATCGTAATAGACATTATTAAGAAAATTATAGAAGCTGACATCGTAGTTTGCGATTTGAGTGCTAAAAATCCAAATGTACTTTACGAACTTGGACTAAGACAAGCATTTAATAAAAAATCTGTTTTAATAAAAGACAATAAAACAACACGAATATTTGACATTCAAGGGTTGAGAACTATTGATTACGATGAAAAATTACGAATTGACGAAGTTGAACAAAATATTTCATCTATTGCAAATGCCTTAAGAGAAACTGCTGCTGATAATAATAATGACATCAATTCCTTAGTACAGTTGCTTTCTATAGTCCCTGCAAACATTCCAAACAACATAGAAATTTCTAAAGAATCAAGTTTAATTCTTGATGCAATTAATGACTTGTCAAACAGAATTAACAGACTTGAAAGTGATGACTTTTTACAACAAAAAAGTATGAGTGAAAATAGTTCACAAGGAACTTTTTTAATAAATGGAAATAGAGCAAGTATTGGGACTCAAATCTATGATGGGAAAGGTAATTTATTAGGCAGACTTGCAGACGTTCATCAAGACGCAATATTTGTAAAGCTTGGAGATAAAATTTCAAAAATACTAAAGAAAGACCCAGCCTATCAAAATATTGACTTACTACCTTTTTAGACAAAACTGCCACCAACATAGGGTTTGGCATTATTGGGGCTGGACGAATATTGCCTCAACATTTGTTCTTTATTGTGCTTCAGTTCGGGCTTGACGTTATAAATTTGGCTTATGAATAAAACATCAGCAATATTGCAATTATTGGGCTTCGGTTATGGGCTGACGGAATGCTAATTCCCCAACAAACGCCAAGCCTTTTTCGTTGGCTGCTATATTAGCTCACATTTTGTCGGTTCGACAAAACGCAATTATAAGTAATTGTTAGACAATGGCTTTTTAGAGTAGAGTATTGATTATTTACACCATAGCATCGACCATTTACATTCAAGCATTGATGCCTTACAACTTGACAATGGCTCTTTACATTCACTCATTGACAAAGTAAATTCTTGCATAAATAAAAAACAGTCCTGCAATTTTAAATTGCATTCACACAATTTATATTTACTGTTTGACAATGATTAATTACATTCACTCATTTTAATATTACATTCACACAATTACACATTAACTTTGTGCATTGACAAGTTACATTCACACAATAATAACTTCAATATGCTCAATTTAGACTTACAACACATCTTTGAGGCTCGTGGCATTGACAAACCATACGCCTTTTTAGTAAAAGCAGGTTTCACTGCACACACAGCTACTTCAATTTGTAGCAGCTCGACAAGAGCCTTCAAACTTGACCATATTGAGTTACTCTGTAAGGCTTTGGTGTGTGAACCAAACGATTTACTTTCGTTCACAGCAGACAAAGGAGAAGTTTTAACAGCAGACCATCCTCTATTAAAACTTCAACACTCAAACACAGAACAAAACTGGAGAAAAACTTTAGCGACAATTCCATACAACCAACTTAAAGAATTGGGCAAAAGTTTGACGAAGAACGTATAAAAAATACAGCAGCCAACATCAGGTTTGGCATTATGGCTGCTTGACGTTGTAAGCCTCAACTTCAGTTCGCTATTCATCTTCAGTTCGGGCTTGACGTTATAAATTTAGCTTTGTGCAAACATCAACTGTATATCTTTGTTCAACAGCAGTTCCCAGCTTGACGTTTTTCAAATACAGCCACAACGCCAAGCCTTTTTCGTTGGCTGCTATGCTTCCAGACACACCCTAATAAATTATAGTATAAAAATGAACGACATCAATTATTATTACCTTGACGGTATCGCCAAAAAAGGTCCTTTCTCAAAGGATGAGATAATTTCTCAAAATCTTATACCGACAACACTTATTTATTTTGAAGGTCTTGCCAATTGGACACCAATTAGCCAATTCGAAGATTTAAAGCAACCGATTATTAGTGAGCAAGAACCTATTAAAACGGAAAATGTTATCGACCCATTAACTATTTCTCAAAGACCCAAATCGGAACCAAAAAAACTTAAAATACCTTCATTTTTATTTTTAATAGTTGCTCTAAGTCTGACAACATTTTTATCATATCTCTATACCAACAACAAAAAAGAGAAAGATTTAAAAGATATTGAAACAAAAATTGATGTTGTACTACAAGGAAAAGACGAAGTATGTGATTATAAAAACGAAGGTGTAAGAGGAAAATTGAAAGACCCAGAATTATTTACACCAAGTGATAACGAAGGGAATCGTTTAGTTGAATATTATGAATGTGAAAATGGCGGTTGGACGGTTTTGACATTAAAGCGACTTAATAATGGTTTTGAATACACAGAAAGTTATTCTACAAATATGGGCTTTAAAGTTCCTGAATCAAACTACAAGCCAGGCGTAGATTTTGGTTATGGCTATAGTTCGTCAGGTTATAGTATTCCAACGCATCGAGGGACTGTACAAAATGCGTACAAGGAGGCGATGTATTACATTTCTAGCGAAAAAGAAAATAAATCTTATGTAGCAGGCAGTTATATAAAAATTAAAACCTTTGATGAAATTAGCACAGACTTTTACTACATTTCAAATATTCAACCGACAAAATATACTGACGGTTCAGTTTATGCAAAATCGTGGAAAAGTACAGGCGAAGCATCTGTTTTTAATAACGATTGGATTGTTTGGTACAAAAGGGACGGCAAACATCTTGAAATTGTAGAAAGACAAAATCAATTTAATAAAAGTTGGTTAACCTACTCATTAATAACAGGACTCATTGCGACAATTATTTTTTTCTTGTTAAAATATAGAAAGAGAATAGCGTTACAAGTGACATAGCACAGCAGCCAACATTGGGTTTTGTGCAAGTTGGGCAGACGGAATAACAATGAACTTTTTGTAATTCTATTTGGCTTTTGTTCGGGCAGGACGTACATCGCTGAACTTTTGTTCTTAACTTCAACTTTATATTTTCAATCAGCAGCGGTTCCGGGCAGACGGAATGCTATTTCCCAACCTGCACAAAGCCCAAAACCGTTGTGCGTCAGCTTAAACAGACACACCAAATGGAAAAAATAATCATAAATGATAATCTCTTAAATTTTCATCAACTACCTCTTGGACAGAAAAGTTATGAAATAGATTGGGCATTGAAACCTCACAGAAATCAGTTTATTAAAAAAACTAAATCTAAAATAAACATTAGCATAGAACGAAACACCTGGATATGTGAGACTTTGACAACTCAAAAACTTTGGGAGGATATTATGGGAACTAACCCATCAAAGTTTAAAGGACAGAATAAGCCGATTGAAAATATAAGTTACAATGAGATTAATAGCTTTCTTTACAATTTAAATAGTATAACTAATCGAAATTTCAGACTACTCACAGAAAGTGAGTTTATATATGCTTGTATTTTAAATTATGATGACGATTTCGATGACAAATTAAATGAAACAATTTGGTTTGAAAGTAATAGTAATAGCCAAACCCAGCCAGTTTGTTCAAAACCATTGGGCAGACTAAATTTATCTGACTTATTAGGTAATTTATATCATTTTGTTGACAATGACACAACAAATTTATCAAAGGAAAAGTGTTTATATAAAGGAGCTTGTTGGTCAACACAGAGACTTTGGGTTGACAAAGACTATAACTTGACGATTGATAAAAACTATAAAAATAATACAATTGGTTTTAGATTAGTGCTGACTTAAAACAAGAAAGCCGAACGCACAACATTGGGTTTGCTGCAATTTGGGCTTGACGTTATAAGCATCAACTTTTTGTTCGCTATTGTGCTTCAGTTCCAGCAGGACGTTATAAATTTGGCTTGTGAACAAAACATCGGCAATATTGCAATCATTGGGCTTCAGTTATGGGCTGACGGAATTCTATTTCCCAAACTGCAGCAAGCCCTACTCGTTGGGCGTAAGCAATCCGAAAACTTAACTTTGACAAATTAATTCAGCATCATAGCTAAGACTTTTTAAATTTGCTGAATGAAACCTCGTTTATATTTTGACACATCAGTTTTTGGTGGTGTTTACGACAAAGAATTTCAAGTTGAGACAGAACAACTTTTTGAAATGGTAAAAGCTGGTGAAATAACTTGTGTTTACTCAGACTTGACAGAATTTGAGTTGGAAAATGCACCTGAAAAAGTAAAAGAACATTTTATAAATCTACCAAACGAGCATATAGAGTTTGTTGAAATTACCGAAGAAATGGACCAACTCGCCAATGACTACATAAATGAAAAAGTAGTTGGAGAAACAAGTATAGACGATTGTAGACATATTGCTTGTGCGACTATAAAGAAAGTTGATTATTTAGTAAGTTGGAACTTTAAACATATCGTAAACGTTTTTAGAATAAGAGGCTATAACTCTATAAATATAAAAAGTGGGTATTCCCAATTAGACATACGTTCACCAAAAGACATCATAAGAAATGAAAAATAACGAAGTTGCAAAAGTTAAAGAATTTGACACAGTTAAATTCTTTAGAGCAGTTAAAGAAAAGATTGCTAATGAAACAAAAGGTATGACTTTCGCTGAGTTTAAGCAACACATAAGCAATAGAAAATTAAAAGCTGCAAGATAATTTGCCTACGCCCAACAGAGGTTTGGCAATAGTGGGGCGTGACGGAACTCGTATTTCAACTTTAGGAACTTTGTTCAACTTCGGTTCCAGCTCGACAGAACTCAACCGAACAGCAGGAATTTAAACTCAACTTTTTATCACCATTCAACGGCAGACGGCCAAGCGTGACACAACTCAAAGCCCCACCATCGCCAAGCCTTTTTCGTTGTGCGTCACCTTTTTCAGCTTCCTTCTTTCTAACCGACAAAAAAATAAAGTTTCTAATTATAGAAACAACCTTTATCTTTGTGAAAACTTTTTTAGTTGCAATATTTTCAGACACGATTTTTAGAAGAAGCAGATAAATTCATTGCCGGACTTGATGCAAAGGCGGCTAGAAAAGTTTTCTACAACATTGACATAGCTGAACAAAGTAATGACCCAAAGCTTTTCAAGAAACTTAAAAAAGATATTTGGGAATTTAGAACAAAGTTTGGCGGCGTACAGATTAGGTTACTTGCATTTTGGGACAAAGACAACGAAACTGAAACATTAGTTTTTGCAACTCACGGTTTTATTAAAAAAGTGGACAAAGTGCCAGCAAACGAAATTGAAAGAGCGATTAACATTAGGAAAAAATATTTTGAAAACAAACTTAAAAAATAACATTATGGCAAAGACAGCAATGAAATCATACTCACTTGCCGAAATGAAAGATAAATATATCGGCAAGAAAGGTACAAAAGATAGAGACCTGTATGAATACGAACTTCGTATGGACGTTTTAGGCCGAATGATTAAAACTGCAAGACAACAACGTAACCTGACACAAGAACAATTAGGAGAACTTGTTGGTGTTCAAAAAGCACAAATCTCAAAATTAGAAAGCAGTGCGAATAGTGCAACAATTGACACAGTATTAAAAGTTTTTAAGGCACTGAGAGCAGATATTCATTTTAATGTAACGCTAGAAAAGCAATATTTACAACTTGCTTGATAACAAGGCGAACGCACAACATCGGGTTTTGCGCAAGTGTGGCTGGACATTGCAGCAATCATCAGCAGTGTATATCCCAGCACCGGTTTCGGCGGACGGAATTCTGCCGGGCAGTAGTTCTAAACTTCAACTTTTAGTTATACTTTAGCTTCAGTTCCGGGCGGACAATTGGTAAATTCCACACCTGCAGCAAAGCCCCGCGCGTTAGCTGTAATTTTATGCGACACATCCTTCTACCGTCTTGTCCTAAAATAGGTTTACACTAAATCATTAAAGTGTAAATTATGTCAAGAGTTATTATTCAAAAGTCGCAAC